>NZ_KI965882.1:0-79842 GCF_000524665.1 Alcanivorax sp. 97CO-5 | reverse complement strand
AGTGTCTAATGAACTGGTGGCGATTCAAGATGCGCCTGCCCGGCGAGCTATACTGATGAGGGCCCTTGCCTATGCCCACGCCCTGAAAGGGCAGCTACGGGAAGAAAATGTTGGCGAGGATTTGTTGGCCTGGGTGTCGCGTGAAGACTGTGATCTAGCATTGGCAACCGCGAATCCCGCCGATGCCTTTATCGCACAGGCTGGCAGCCTGCTGGGTGAGCAGTATCGTCAGGGCTCGTTGGATAGTATGGGTTTGAGGATGCTTGATGAGCGTTTGGCCGCGCTGAGTAAGGTTCAGGCTGCCAGCGAACGAATTGCGACTACGCCTCTGCCGTTTGCCTATACCTTGTTGGTTCACCGTACAGCCTATGTCTATTGCTACCTGTTGCCTTTCGTATTGACTGGAAGCATGGGATGGGTGTCACCCATTCTCACCGCCGTCGTAGCCTATACCTTCTTCGGTATTGATCGCCTTTCTGAGCACCTAGAAACCCCGTTCGGGCGTGCCCCTAATGACCTGCCGTTGGATGCCTTGTGTCGTATCCATGAGATTTCCGTTGCGGACGCGTTGGGGGATGTTGCACCCGCGCCCTTACCGGTAAAGAACTTTCAGCTCCAGTAAGTCGGGTTAATAGGAAACGAGAACATTTTGGGTTTGGTGTGAAGTCAGCAGTGCAGAACGGCAATTACTCGAGCTCGTTTTGTGTATTGGTGTGGTTTTTCGTAGGCGGAATTCACTGTCTCAATAGTGTGCGGCAGCTCGGTTAGCATCACGGGGCCAGTGCGGTGGTCCGTGCCCTCGCCTCGCAGGGTCGTGATCACTGGGTGTTTTTAGCAAGCTCCAGCCCGCGAGCAAGGCTCGCAGGCCGAGTTTTTCAGTCGATGACGGTGAAGGTCATGCCGGCATTATCCTGTAGTCGTTTCAGTAAGGGCTCGCCAAGCAGAGTGGCTGTTGTCCAGAAGCCGCCGGGGGCGTCTTCTGCCACGTCTTGTGCCAGGCAGGCGGCGGCTTGCCCAAGCAGTTTGGCCGTGGAGCCGTAACCGGGGTCCGCATCGCCGGTGACTTTTACTTTCAGGGTTTCGCTGTTGTCGGTGTGGCCAACAAAACGGATGTCATAGAAGCCGGCTTTTTGTGCTTCTGGGCTGGGCCCCTCGCCGGGTTGCGGCATTACAAATGTGTTTAGCACCCAGCGGGTGGGCTTGACCGCGGCGGCGACAAAGAACAGGCCGGTGCCGACGCCGATACCCAGTGCTTTCATGCGCCCGCCCATGTCATTGCCAGTGAGCATGGCCTCGCTATAGATGAAGTGATCGGAGTAGGCCTTGCCACTCAAGGCGTTGGAGCGATGCACCACGCGGCTGTTAATGGCATCCATCACAAAAGGGCCAACCCAGGCGTTGAAATCGTCATCGTAACTGGCCAGTCCGATGCTGTTCTGGCGGCTCTTGAAGCCGTGGTCCGGAGGGCAGAGCAGGTACGGGTCGGCCAATTTCTTGCGCAGAGCCGGGTCTTTGCCTGCTTCTTCTGCAATATTCATCATGCTAGCGACGGTGCCGCCGGATACGCCACCCTTGGCGACCTTTACCCGCATGTGCACAGTGCTGGCGGGGGCGTTAAAGCGCGCTTGAGATTGCTGTTGGAGAAAGTAGACCCCCATGTCAGAGGGAATGGAATCGAATCCGCAGCAGTGCACGATACGTGCGCCATTTTTCTTGGCGGTGGTTTCGTATTTTTCTAGCATTTCCGCTATCCACTGGGCTTCCCCTGTGAGGTCGCAGTAATCTGTACCGCTGTTGACACAGGCCTTGATCATGGGCTCGCCATACAAGGCGTAGGGCCCCACCGTTGAAACCACTACGCGAGTTTGCGCGCAGAGGGCGTCTAGGCTGTCGGCGTCGTTGGCATTGGCGATGATCAAGGGGAGGGTGCTGGCGCCGTCGCCGAGAGAGGCTTTTACTCGTTTCAGCTTGTTCTGCGAGCGCCCGGCGGCTGCCCACTTCAGTTCACCATTGGCCCCGTAGGTGTCAAAGAGGTATTGGCAGAGAATCTGGCCAACGAAGCTGGAAGCACCGAAGACCACCACATCAAATTGTGAATCGCTCATGGGGACACCTTAAAGAATCAGCGAAATGGATCAATAACATCAGCGTAACTAGAACGTCTGGCTTTGAGGCTATCCTAAGCCATTGAGGCGCCAATGCGTAACCAGTGAGATCACGCACGGGCAGGGCAGAAGGCTCCATTCAGGCTCTGGCAAGGCCTATTTCGACGGCCGTGGGAGCGCTGGCAGTTGCTGCTCTCCCGTTGGGCGCGCGCGTCTTCTGCTGAATTACTGGTGTCGGCGCGGGCCATCCAGTTTGCAAAGGATGTAAGGCCGTATAATGTTCTTTATCCGCAACATTTCTTGAACTTCCTGCTACTACCGCAAGGGCAGGGATCATTTCTCCCAAGCTTTAACACGCTCGATTTGGGTGTGCCGTCCAGGTAAAACCAGTGGCCATTTTCCTTAACAAAACGGGAGTTTTCTTCCAGGACGCTGAGGCCTTGGCGATGTTTGCTGGTCGCGCGGAAATGGACGGTGCCGGTGTCACCATCGGTATCGCAGTGAAGAATCTCCAATGCCAGCCACTGTTCGTCACTATCCAGCGTCAGGGTGGCGGGACGCTGGCTATGGTGCCAGCTGCTGGTCAGGTAGGCGGTATTGTTTAGGGCAAAGGCGCAGAACCGTGAACGCATCAACGCTTGCGGGGATGGTGCGGGTTTGCCCTCATGCAGAGGCTGACAGCATTGGCGGTAATCCAGGCCGGATTGGCATGGGCAGGCGGACATTTTTAGCTCCAGAAAAACAATCAAATAACGCAATCAAATCCTGGCGTAACGGTTGGATGCTTTGGTCGCCCTAGGCGATGTAGCACCAGGGCATTTGTTGCCTCGTTTAGCCGCGCGCCAGCCCGGCGGTGTTGCCAGAGAAGTGTAGAGAGCCTTCTGCCATGGCCTCCTCGGGCGTTATACTGCCCGCTCAGAATGACAGCCAGCCGGGGAAACCATGAAAGACGTGCGCGAAGAATATCACGCTGACGGCCTGACCGAAGCCACCCTCCATGATGATCCGCTGGAGCAGGCCCGTCGTTGGGTAGATGAAGCGATTGAAGCTGAATTGCCGCTGCCCAATGCCATCACGCTTGCCACGGTGAGCGCCAATGGCCAGCCTTCTTCGCGAGTGGTCCTGCTCAAGGGAATCGAGAATCAGGGGTTTACCTTTTTTACCCACTACGACAGCCGCAAGGGTGAAGAGATCGCGGCCAACCCCAAGGTGTCCTTCACCATGTTCTGGCAGCCATTTGATCGCCAAATGATAGTGATTGGCGAGGCGCAAAAAGTGGATCAGGAAGAATCAGACAGTTACTTCGCCTCCCGCCCCTATGCCAGCCAGGTGAGTGCAGCCATTTCCCCCCAGAGCCGACCCGCTAGCCGGGAATGGTTGGAGGCAGAGGTGTCGAGGCTGGAGCAGGAATTTCCTTCGGCGCCGGTGCCTCGCCCGGAGCAGTGGGGGGGCTACCGGATCATCCCCACCGAAATCCAGTTTTGGCATGGCCGCCCCAGTCGTTTGCATGACCGTTTTCGGTACGTGAAGCAAGGAGATGGCTGCTGGCAGCGTGAACGCCTTGCGCCATAAGCTTGTGCTCACAACGCCACTACACATCGTTGGCGGACGGCTAATGAGCTGAAATACGTGATAGCTTCTTCTGCTTTGCGAGGCTTTTCCGGTGCCATAAAAAAAGCGCAAGCCAAAGATAGCGAGAATATGATGCTATCAATAGCTTGCGCCTTCTTTGTTTGGGCCGGCGTCAATTGAAATGGTGGCATAACGGATTGAAATAAAAGGATTTGTGTGTGTTCGATTTGTATATATACCCCCAGATATACCCCCAGTGGGGCAACGTGTCCCTGTTTTGCATGTCAGGTTTTATGGGCTTCTGACCTTGCCATTTAACAACAGGAACTTTTTATATTTTTTTGGCGGCGGAAGTGGGTTAGCAATAGGAAAGAGTTGAGCGGGTGGTCTTTGTCGCTGGCGGTTTTGAGTTTTAACTAGCCCCCCTTGCCTGGTGCTGGCGGCCTAAATGCGCAGATTGGTTCGCACCCCCTACGCGCGCGGGGATCACATACCCTTAGTGCAACATTAGTGCTATTAAGCAGAGACAAGTGCTCGCGGGTCACATTTGGCTAGTGGCTGATTTTCCCGATTATAAAACAGGCAGGCGCGCGGCCGGGTGCGATTGGGCGAAACCTTGCGGTAACCTTGCTGACAGACCTTATGGTGAGGCTGCAACGGCATCTAGGGTAGCTAGCGGTTCAGGGGGGGCAGTGGCGTCACCCGTCCGCCCCGTGTTGCCATGGTGGCTCATTCCCGGCTCTGGTTTGCTCTCGGTGCCCAGGCAAGAGCGAGACTAGTATCTAACACCGGTCATCGCGCCGAACACCATTGCAGCGGCGAATCCGAACAAAGCGAGGATCATTAATGCGGGTATTGAGGCAAGCGACCACTTGACCATGAAGGTCACCATGGAGCCAAAAGGCATATCTATGTCTACGATTCTAGCTGCGTGGGCTTTCTCGGTGGGTTCTTCGGTGGGTTTACTGATGCTTTTTGCGCGATATATCCCCCAAGATATGATTGCGATTACTGTCAGAACAATAATTAGCTGCACTAAATTCATCCCACTCTCCATTTTATCATTCTCCATAAATGGCCTGTCGGCCGGCCATTACTGTGATTCGTATCCCGGTATGGCCCCTTCCATGAAGGTGTAATTGATAACGATCCCATCGTCCATAAGCAGGTCTAGTGTCTTTTGGTTGCTCGTGCTGCTTACGGCTCCCATTGTTGCTGATGCAGTTCCCTGAACATAAGAATAAATCCACTTTTCCTGCGTAGCAGATGTGGCACTTTTGCTAAATGGCTGGCCGAACATTGCCTCAATTTCGGATGCGGTTGTTTCCCCTTTCTTTATCAGCTCGACCTTCTCAGATGGGAACGGTTTGCCCACGGTGTAACTCCGGGTGGCACATGCCGCTAGCAGAGCGACCATTATTGCGATGATGGTGATTTTCATAATTCCCCCTTTGGCTTTTTTGGATATTGGTATGTGATTCATACTGAAGCACATTTCCCAATCTCTATCTATTGAAGATATTACTCGGTTTCTCGTTTGGCGCCCCATGTCCGGCCTGTAATGCTCTGTGCGCTATTCTGCTTCACAGTGAAGGGTGTGCTGGTTGCCGCCGATGGCATCTTGCCGTTTTATTTTTTCGCGCGTGAGCCATGAACACTTAAAAGCCTTTTAAAGACCTTTTGAAACCCTTAGAAGCAACACCCCCTTGGTAATATATATAGGTGTACGGATACCGTGCTAATGAGATTGGAAAAACAGCAGGACTAGCACGGATACCGTGTCAATTATTGAAGGAGCAGACCTTTTTTTCCCTGACTGACGCGGATACCGTGCTACGTTGACACGGATGCCGTGCTACAGAAAATGCTTAGGCGGCCTCCTCTTGATATTCCCTCCATTGGTTGCTGGGCCTGTCCGTTGGCCCAATTTCAAGCTTTCCCTTGCACTCATCAATGCTTTGCCATGTGATGCCGTAAAGGCTTGGCCTGTTCCTGCCTCCCTGCCTTGTGAGCTGGATTAGGCCTCGCGCCAATAGTTTCTTGCGGGCGTTGTTCAAAGTTGCCCTAGAGCGCCAACCTTTGAGCTTCATGATTGTCCAGGCGATGGCTAAGTCTCCATTGTTGTAACCATGGTATTGGCTGGTTATGTCTACGAGCAGCTTCACAGCCCAGCCATCTAGTGACAGGTAAGCTGGGCTGCCTAGGATGTGGTGAGGCAAGCCCATAAAGCCAGCCGTACTTTTCCGTCCCTTGATCCGGGCTCGTTTGTCTTTGGCCATTACTCCCTCAGCTCTGTAATACGCTTTACTGTTGGGGGCTGTGGGGTTGGGTCTCCCAGTAGGCAATCGTCCCTTGCTGCGCCCCAGACGGCCTCTAGGGCGCACTCATGGCTATCTGCCTCGATGACTAGGGATGTTGTAGTCCGTTGCTCTATTTCGATTAAGAAGCGCATTAGCTGGCCTCCCTGAGCAGTTTGCGGGCGGCGGCCTTGCCGTCACCATCCAGCCAGTAAACCCCGTATTGGATCTTCTGGCCGTCATAGTCGATACCTGAGGTCATCAGTAGCTGTACAGGGATTCCGTACCGCTTACGCAGCTCCCCGACATAGTGGGGCGAGTTGCTGGCGTGGGCGATCCGGTCGGCCTGTTCACGGGTAACTGTGGTTCTGCGTTCCAGTGCCGCCAGCAACCGGCGATGGCGCGGGCCTATGGTAAGATGCTGTGGACAGTGTTTGGAGTTGCCTTGGCCCTCGCTCCCGGCTGCTACCGGGGCGGGGGCTTTCTGTTTTTCCTTCATGCTGCATTCTCCCCCTTGCGTTCGAGCAAGGCGCAGATGCTCTCTGCACGCCACATGGTTGTGTTGCCGCCGAAAGGTTTCTCCCCTTTGGGAAAGCGACCGGATTTAACGCCGGCCCACCATGTTGATGGGCTGACTGGAATGATGGCTGGAATTCCTGGTTTTGCTCGTTTGGGGCCTTTCCCTTTTTTGCGGTTATTGGCCGCCTGTTTTTCGGTGATTTCTGCTTGGCCAATGATTTGCGATAGGCGCAAGTATCCTGCCCGGGGTAAGTCATTCATGACTGTTTCTCCAGTTTTATGATTGTGGCGGGAGGGCAGGAGTTGGCGTGATTTTTACTTTGTGCAAAATGGGGTTTACCTGAGTAAACGGCTGTTGCACTATTAGCATCACGGCGTATGGCTTACGCATGCTCCGCCCGGCTCTGCCGGTGCCCTGGTTGTCGGTGAGTGGGGAAACTTTTCTGGCAACCAGGGGTTCCTCTAAGTTCTATTTTCTAAATCTCCATTTCTGAATACTCCTGTCTATTGCCGTCTGTCGGTATAGATAACGCTATCACTGTAAATAAGATAAACAAGTCTGTATGAATTGGAGTTTTTCTATTCTCTACTGGCTATGCTTTCATTTCTGGTGACGTTTTCGCATCAAATTATTTGAATAAAAATAAGGAAAGTAAGGCTTTTAAATCTTAAGTCTTTGAAAATAAAAAGGCGGTATTTAATAGGGAGAAAATGTAGATATATGCTGATAAAAACGTGTTGTTGCGGTTATCGCAACGTTATAGAGAATGTAAAATTTTCAGGAAAATATGAAGATAGTGTTTTCTTGTGAGGTTTGTCTTTTTTTGGGGGGAATATTGGATGCTAAGAGTTGGGTGCTTTGAATGGTTTTCGTTGATGCGCAGCGTTTAGCTGATGGCTTTGAATGAACGGAGGCGGTATGAGAGAGGTTCTGTTTTGGATTCTGGGGGGGCTGTGTTGTTTATCTGTTGCGGCAATGATGGTTTGGATATGGATTTTATTGCATGAGCCCCGCGTTGCAGGTAAGGAAATAGAGCGAGCTTATAATGGGGCCTGGGTGCCTCGTGTATGGATGGCTTTAGGCATAGTGGGTTTTTGGGGTGCCGCATTCTATGGTTTTTATGGAATGTTGTTTGTTATGTCTGGCGACTTGGCTGGCCATGTTAGGAGCTTTCTGTCCTTTATGCTTGCGACATTCAGCCTTCCTCTCATCCAGAGAATTGAGCTCTATGCTCTCAAGTGCCTTGAGAGAGGTGATGCTGATAAGAGTTAACACTCTTGGTGGGGTTTTGATGATCCCAGTGTTTCTCATTTGAGCGGCAATAACGAATTGGTTGGCTTGTTTGGTTTTGCTGGATACCAAGAGTGCATCACGATGCTTGGTTGTTTTGTTTGAGTATGGGGATTGCCGTTCGGTCTTTAGACATCGAGCCTATTAGTTTTCCCCAGTGGTTCATCATCTCCCTCCGCTCCTTCAGATATTCGGCCCGGTTGTAGGCTGCACGTACCTTATTTCGTTCGCCATGGGATAGCTGGCGTTCGATTGCGTCTGCTCGGTAGCCCATTTCGTTCAGTATAGTGCTGGCGGTGGCACGGAAACCGTGGGCGGTGACCTTGTAGCCCATGGCGTGAAGGGCCTGGCGCCAGGTGTTGTCACTGATGGGCTTGCGGATGTTGGATCGGCCAGGGAACAGCAGTTCGGTATTGCCGGTTAGTTCCCTCAGCTGTTCCAGCGTGGCCAGTGTTTCGGGGGAGAGAGGTACCAGATGGGAAACCCGCATCTTCATGCGTTCTGCGGGTACCTCCCACATGCCGGCCTCAATATCGAATTCTTCCCACTGGGCCTGCCGTAGCTCACCAGGGCGCACGAAGGTTAGGGTTAGCAGCTTGAGGCCAAGGCAGGTCACCGGAGAGGCTCTGTGTTCCTTCTTGAGGGCTTGCAGGAAGTCGGGTAGTTGATCCTTGCTCAGGGCGGCAAAGTGGCGCTGTGGGCTTGCTTGCAGGGTGCGCACTAGGTCGGCGGCGGGGTTGCCCTCGTTGGTGCCCGTCGCGATGCCATAGCGGAATACCTCTCCACAGGTTTGCCGTAAGCGGTTGGCTCGGTCGATAGTGCCCCCTGCCTGCATGGCTTTCAGTACCGCCAGCAACTCCCCGGCGGTGATTTCGGATATGGGGCGGTGGCCCAGTTCGGGGAAGATATGCTTCTCCAGCCCTTGCAGGGTCTTGGTGGCGTGGCCCTCAGTCCAGCGACCTGCCGCCTGTATGCCATGCCACTCGCGGGCGATGACTTCAAAGCTGTTGGCGGCAGTCTTGGCTTTCTCACGTTTGGCTGCCTTGCGGGCTTGCCCTGGGTCGGTGTCGTCCGCCAGTAGGGCGCGGGCTTCATCACGTTTGGCGCGGGCCTGAGCCAGCGACACGTCAGGGTAAACGCCAAGGGCTAGCAGCTTCTCTTTGCCTTGATACCGATACTTCATCCGCCAGTAGCGCCCGCCAGCCTTGGTGACTTCCAGGTACATGCCCTTCTCGTCGCTGAGTCGGTAGTTCTTGTCTGCCGGTTTGGCGGCCCGGATCTTTGTATCTGTGAGCGGCATTTGGGGGTATATCCTGTGGGGGTATCAAATGTACCCCCAGATATACCCCCATGCACCCCCGGATTGCAATAGGGTGGGCTATAGGGGGTTAGACAGTGAAAGTGTGGTAAATGCCTGTTTTTAGGCAACAAAAAAGCCGCACTAGGCGGCTTTAGAGTTGGATTTGGTGGAGCCGGCGGGAATCGAACCCGCGTCCGTCAGCAATCCATCTGCAGATCTACATGCTTAGCCATGTTTATTGATTTAAGCCTTCACAGCCCAACTGGCAGGACGTGAAAGCCGGGCCCCTAAGAGTTTTAACAGCGCCATCCGGGGCGGACTTTGCTGCGAGCCTGTGTTGCGATGCTCGCCGCTCTTCCCCACAGGCAGGGTCGATTGGCGATAAGCAGGGTTTAAGCTGCTAGTGCGTAAGAATCGTCGTTTGCGATTGCTTTAATATGTCACAAATGATTTACGAGACTCGTGACCTTCTCGGCATGCACCACAGAATTCAGTACCGGCGTCGAATCCAGGTCGGCCCCTGTGATGGGTTCATTCTAAGGGATGGGGGCAGGGAAGTCGATTTTCAATGTTAGGGAGAGTACTGAGAGAGAGGGCGGGGATGCGGCCCCTGGTTTTGTGGCTTGCAATATGATGGCCGCGCGGGTTGTGCTTTAAATTGTGAAAAGTGTTACCTCTCTACACGATTTTTGTCTAACAGTCCTACAGTGCGGGCTTGTTCTACCATTCTTCGGGCGCATTATAGCGGTGTCACCACTAATTGTTACATCGTTCGGTGGTGGGGTTGGGCAAAAGATGAACGGGAAGCTATGAGCGCCCAAAACATCTGGCTCAAAAATTGTGTACCACACAATGGCTTTACAGCGAGCCTTGAGATTGAGATTTCAAGAAGGCCGCTGATCAAAGCGTTGTCGTTCATTGAAGGAGAAGGATGATGAACACGATCTTTCGGTCAGCAGGGCAAGTTTCCGAGAAGGCACTGTCGCCTTTGAAGGCTCAGCCGCTGCTTTACAGGGCTTTGCAGCTGATATTTGCGCTGGTTGCGTATGCAGCGGGCATTTATTTGGTGGATATGGCGACCCCGGAAGTACGGATTCCTGTGATTCTGTTCGCTGTCTACTTCATGCCTGCGGTGCTGCGCGCTTGGCTGCAATTTTACTGGCAGTTACGTGGCGATAGCCGTGCGCAGGATGTGGACACCCATCACACGGCGTAATGACCCAGTTTCAGACAGTGCCCAGCGAGCAGAGGTAGCGCCTTAACCGCGTTATCTCTGCCGCAGTACGCGCTGTTTCTGACGGTTCCAGTCGCGCTCTTTCTCTGTGGCGCGCTTGTCAAATTTCTGCTTGCCCTTGGCCAATGCGATGTCGCATTTGGCGAATCCTTTCTTCCAATATAGGCTCACCGGTACGCAGGTGAAGCCGTCTTTCTGTACCCCCCCAAATACTCGGCCTAGCTCACGACGATGCAGTAGCAATTTGCGTGTGCGTGTCGGATCAGGGTTGACGTGGGTGCTGGCGGTGTTGAGTGGCTCGAAGCGGGCACCGAACAGAAAAGCTTCGCCGTTTTTTAGCAAGACATAGGCTTCTGTAAGATTGCCTTTGCCGGCACGCAGAGATTTCACCTCCCAGCCTTCCAGTACTAGGCCGGCTTCGAAGTGCTCTTCCAGATGATATTCGTGGCGTGCCTTGCGGTTTTGCGCAATGGTGGCCGACGGTGCTTTGGCTTTTTTGTTGGCTTTTCCCATAGGGCGGCAATTATAGAGCAAGGGGTGACTGGCTGATAGCGGTTTGTCTGTCGGGGGCTGGTGTCGGGTAGGTGACTATGTACCAATGTTTACGATGTTACTGGCTGTCACTTGAGCCGCCCTGCCAAAAAAAAGACAATACCGCCACGCGAATAAGAGTAATGGTGTTATGAAGCAAGAAAACAAGTCGGTCCATGGAGTGTGGGGCAGCCGTTGGGTCTTTATTTTGGCGGCAACTGGGTCGGCAGTGGGGTTGGGTAATATTTGGCGCTTTCCGTATATCACCGGGGAAAACGGTGGCGGGGCCTTTGTGTTGTTGTATCTATTGTGTATTGCGGTGGTGGGGATTCCCATTATGACCGCAGAAGTCATGCTAGGTCGCAAAGGCGGTTTGAGTCCGATCAACACCATGCGCAAGCTTGCCAGTGAGAGCAAAGTCACCCAGCGTTGGGCTGGCATTGGGATACTGGGCGCGCTGTCGGCATTCCTGATTCTGTCGTTTTATTCTGCGGTGGCCAGCTGGGCATTATATTACACTTGGGAAGCGGCCCGTGGGGCGTTTGACGGCATTACGGCCACCCAGTCCGAGGCGCATTTTGACACCATGTTGGCCAACCCTTGGTTGATGCTAGGTTTCCATTCGTTGTTCATGCTGCTCACTATGGTGGTGGTTGCTCGTGGCGTGAAAGGTGGGCTGGAAAAAGCCGTACAGGTGCTGATGCCGCTGTTGTTCGTGCTGCTGCTGGTGCTGGTGGGTTACGCGACGACGACGCCTGGCTTTAGCGACGCCATGAATTTCCTGTTTGCGTTTGATTTCTCCAAGCTCACTGGCAAAGCGGTACTGGTGGCGGTTGGGCAGGCATTCTTTACGCTGAGCCTGGGCATGGGCGCGATCATGGCCTATGGGGCTTATATGCCGCGCGAGGTGACCGACCCGAAGACGGGCAAAAAGAAGCCGATATCAATTCTTTCTACGGTGGCCATCGTTGCCATACTGGATACTCTGGTGGCACTGGGTGCTGGCATGGCCATGTTCCCGTTGTTGTTTTCTGGCGGGTTGGAAGTGGGCCAGGGGCCGGGAATGATGTTTGTTACTCTGCCTCTGGCGTTCGGGAATATTCCCGGTGGCGTGTTGTTCGGTTCTTTGTTCTTCCTGTTGGTAGTGTGCGCGGCGTGGAGCTCGTCCATTAGCTTGGGTGAGCCGGTGGTGGCCTGGTTGGTGGAAAAAGGTCTGACCCGGGTGAAAGCCGCCATCCTGGTCGGTTTGGGCGCTTGGCTATTGGGTGTCGGTTCGGTGCTGTCGTTCAATGTGTGGGAGGATAATACCTTCCTGGCTGGCACTTTCTTCGACAACATGGAATTTCTGTCCACCACGGTGATGTTGCCGCTGGGTGGCTTGTTAATCGCTATCTTTGCCGGCTGGGTGATGAAGGAAACCCAGGCGCGTAAGGAATTGGGCATCAAGAACTTCAAGTTGTATCTGGTGTGGCGTGCGCTGGTGCGGATTTTCTCTCCGGCGGCAGTGGTAGCCTTATTTGTGTATTCCATCTGGAGTGCGGTGGCGCCCGCTGATGAGGTTGGGTCTGTGCAACGGGCGTTACCCGCAGAGATGACGGAGGCTGATGCTCAGGTGTTCGAGATGCATGGTGCCGCCGAAGCCGATACTCCGACCCCGGCTCCGGTGACGGAACCGATTGAGCCCGGTGACGTGGATGGGGTGCCTTCTGCCCCGGCTGAGCAGGTGCCTGTACGGTGAGCGAAACAATGATTCATGTGGAGGTGGTCTACGCGTTACCGCAAAAACAGCGGCTGATTGGTCTTGATGTGCCTGATGGTACCTCTATGCTGGACGCCGCTAAGCTGTCGGGTATCGGCGAGCAGTTTGCCGATCTCGATCTAGATAAGGCGCCCATGGGGGTGTTCGGTAAAGTGGTGGCAAACCCGGCTGGGCATATATTGAAGCCTGGCGAGCGGGTGGAAATCTACCGTCCGCTGACGGCCGACCCCAAACTTAACCGTAAGAGGCGCGCAAAAGAAAAGGCATCAGCAGGTAAAGCATCGAACTAAGCGTGAGGGGGCAGCGCAAGACCGAAGGCTATTGAGCGTCATTCCTGCGGTCTGCGGCTTTACGTTGTAATTCGATGTCGCTGCGACCGGAGGTTTTGGACTTGATGTCTTCTATAACCTCGCCCTCATAGCGCCTGTAAGCGCCATCTTCAAAGTAAACAGCGATGTTCTGGCTAACCTTGTCACCTTTGCCGGGCCGATAGGTCATTGGGTAGAGCCACAGATCCGGAGTGAACGGGTCCACCAAGGTGGGTGCGCCGAGGACGTAGCGTACTTGCTCCGGAGTCATGCCTGGCTGCAGCTCGCTGAGCATATCTTCGGTGACAAAGTTACCTTGCGGAATATCAATTCTGTAGACGCCAGGAAAACGCAGCGTGCTGCATCCGGCAGAGGCTAGAAGTGATACTAGTAATAGTGTAACTAGAATGCGGGACATGATTTTCGACTTCGCTAAGTGTTCGGGCGATAATACAGACTTGGGAACCTATGACAAACTCCGGTCTGACGATAGGGTCATATTTTATTGACAGCTCGCGGCGCGATGAGTTCGCCTTGGTACTCTTGGTGGTACAAATTTCCCGCCTTTTTCAAAACCGCCATTGATTGGCAGATGGAGCATACGCATTGGATAATCAGGATCTCAGAAAAGCGGGCCTTAAAGTGACCCTGCCGCGGGTGAAAATCCTTCAGCAGCTGGAGAAGTCCGCAGAGCGCCACTTGAGCGCGGAAGATATCTACAAGTCGTTGATGGATTCCGGCGAAGACGTGGGCTTGGCGACGGTATATCGCGTGCTGACGCAGTTCGAGCAGGCTGGCATGGTGTTGCGCCACAACTTTGAAGGTGGCTCTGCTGTATTCGAGCTGGCTGATGAAGAGCACCATGATCATATGGTGTGCATGGAAACCGGCGCGGTGGTCGAATTTATGGATGACGTGATTGAGTCGCGGCAGCATGCTATTGCCGAGGAGTATGGTTACGAGATTGTGGATCACTCACTGGTGCTGTACGTCAAACCCAAGAAGTAGGCGACACGTAGGCGCTTTAGGGTGGAGGTTTGGCGTGGCGTGTAGGTTGCGTTTTCTGTCACGCTGCCTGCGCCTTGCTCAGCATTTCTTTGGCATGGTTACGGGTGGACTCGGTAATTTCTACTCCTCCTAGCATTCGCGCCAATTCTTCCACTCTGGCGGCGTCATCTAGCTCTTGGATGCGGGTGTGGGTGGTCTCATCCTCTTGGATTTTGTGCACCTGCCAATGCTGATGCCCTTGACTGGCCACCTGTGGCTGGTGGGTAATGCACAGCACTTGAGCATGCTGCCCCAGTTCGCGCAGTAATCGGCCCACAATCTCGGCAACGCCGCCGCCAACGCCCACGTCTACTTCATCGAACACTAGGCTGGGCACGGTCAGGTTGCGCGCACAGATCACCTGGATGGCGAGGCTGACCCGCGATAATTCGCCACCGGAAGCGACTTTGCCCAGTGGTTTGAGTGGCTGCCCTGGGTTGGCTGTAAACAAAAACTCCACTTCTTCCAAGCCCTCCAGGCTCGGGGGGCACTCGCTTAGGCAGGCATCCAGTTGCGCGGCTTTCATGCCCAGAGCCGTGAGTTGCTTTTGCACTTGCTGGCTGAGAGTCTTGGCGGCGCTGCGGCGAGCCTTGGTTAGCTTGCGGGCGCTGTCCATGTAGTGCTGCTGGGCGGTCGCTTCTTGTTCCGCCAGAGCATGCAGCTGGGCATCCACATTGCCCAGGGCATCGGATTCGGCCAGCAGGCTGCGATGATGTTCTACCAGCTCTTGCGGGCGAACGCGGTGCTTGCGGGCCAGGGTGTAGCTTTGGCTCAGGCGTTCTTCCACCTGGCTGAGGCGCGCCGGGTCCAGATCTAATTTTTCCAAGTAATGACGCAGGTCGTCGGCGGCGGCTTCCACTTGCAGGCGGGCGGATTCCACGGTGTCGGCAATGCTGCCCAAGTCGCCGTCGTTATTGCGCGCATCGTCTAACCAGTGGCTAACTTGGCTAAGGTGGTCGTTGCAGGTGCCGTCCTCGCCTTCATAAAGTGCGTCAAGGGACTGCTGGCAAAGCCGGATCAAGTTTTCTGCATTGCCCAGTCGTTGTTGCTCCAGCTCCAGTTGCTCCAGCTCGCCGTCCTGCAGGGCGAGGGCGTCCAGCTCTTCTAGTTGGAAGCGTAACAGTTCTTCTTTCTCATTTTGCTCACGGGCTTGGTTCAGGGCGTCATCGTGGGCACGGCGGGCTCTCTGCCAGTGGCGCCAGTGCTCGCGCACGCTGTTGGCCAAGTCGCGAGCATGGGCGAAATTGTCCAGCAACTGCCGGTGGGCATCCTTTTTTAGTAGTGCTTGGTGCTCGTGCTGGCTGTGAATGCTGATCAGACGTTCACCCAGCTCTCGTACCTCCGACAGCGGGGTGGGGGTGCCGTTCACATAAGCCCGGGAGCGGCCGTCGGCACGCACGGTACGGCGAAGCAGGCATTGTTCTTCATCATCCAGCTCCCGTTCGATCAGCCATTGCTGTGCGGCAGCGTTGTTGCGCAGGTCGAAGGTGGCCAGCACTTCGGCGCGGTCGTGGCCGTGGCGAACAATCGATGAGTCGGCCCTGTTCCCTAGGGTGAGCCCTAGGGCATCGATGATGACAGATTTGCCTGCCCCGGTTTCGCCGCTGATGGCGGTGAGCCCGTTTTCGGGCTCTAGCTCCAGCTGGTCAACGGTGGCAAAGTGGCGAACGCTTAAGTGGGTCAGCATGGTGTTCCTCTGCAACAGGCGAAATCGTGATTAAGTGGTCGTTCTTTGGGTTTGAATCACTTGGGTGCCGGCGAGGTGGTCGTGCAGGCAGCGGCGGTCTGAGCGGAAAATCAATAACGGGTCGATAAGCATGATCAGGTTGATGCCGGGCAGCTGGGCGAGCACGTGGAAAACAAAATAACGTAGCCCGTAGAGTTTGCCGGCGGGAACGCTGTCCTGTTCCATGCCGACGATACGCATGTCGAGAAGGGCTTTGCCAATGGTTTGCTGGCGGTTAAAGAGTAGCCAGCCTTGCAGGGCTAGGAAGATCAGCTCCCCGGCGATGAACAGGCCGATGCTGGTGGTCAAGCTGATAGTGCCGCTGCTTTGCATCATGGCGTCCCAGATCCCGCTGAAATAGATGATTGGGCCGATAATGACCATTTGCACTAGGCCATCAATGATTGCGCCGAGAAAGCGATACAGTCGGCTGGCCAGTTCAGGGGCTCCGGGGTTGTTTGGCTTCTGGGTTATGCTGTCCGGAGTCTGGTAAGGATTGCTTGGGGTTTCGCCGGTCATGATGACATCCTTGCAATGATGACTGTTCTTATGGTCAGTGCCGGTTAATGGTAGGGGATTCGCGCTGGGAGTGTAAGCCCCTGCTCAATGAAATCCGGCTACGGTTCTCTATATAATAGTGCGGCGATTTTCTGGTACATATACACCTATGACAAAGCTGGATCTCAACGAACGCAAGCAGCGCCTGCTGATGACACTGGTCGAGCGGCATATCCGTGACGGCCAGCCGGTGGGCTCGAAAACGCTGGCCAGCGGTAGCGGCTTGGCAGTGAGTCCTGCCACTGTGCGCAATATCATGTCGGAGCTTGAAGAGTTGGGGGTGTTGAGTAGCCCGCACACTTCGGCGGGGCGAGTTCCCACAGAGCTGGGTTACCGGCTGTACGTGGATTCGCTATTGGCGACCAGCGTGATGGAGCGCCCGGATCATCGGCATTTGAAAAAAGAGCTGCGTCAGTTGCTGGCGCCGGAGCAGTCTTCCCAGGAGTTGATCGCCCAGGCATCGAAAACCCTGGCGGAATTGACGCGCATGGCCGGGCTGGTGGCGGTGCCCCGTCGCGAGGTGTCTACTCTGCGCCAGGTGGAATTTCTGCCATTGTCGGGCAAGCGGGTGCTGGTGGTGCTGGTGGTCAATCGCTCCGAAGTGCAGAACCGGATTATTCATACCGACCGGGATTACGATGGAGTGGAATTGCGCCAGGCGGCTAACTACATCAACCATACCTATGCAGGCTGGGACTTGAACAGCATTTGCGATGGTTTGCTCGATACCATGAATACGGATCGCCAGCAGATGGATGCGCTGATGCAGACGGCGGTGGCTGTGGCGGATAAGGCGCTGCGTACTGAGCGTCCCGACTCTGATTATGTGGTATCCGGGGAATCCAACCTGATTCAGACCGCTGAGGCGGAAAATTTGGGGCAGCTACGTAACTTGTTTGATGCCTTTAATCATAAGCGTGACATTTTGCATTTGCTTGAACGCTCCATGAAAGCCGATGGGGTGCAGATCTTTATCGGCCGAGAATCAGGGTTTCAGCCGTTTGAGGATTATTCGCTGATTTCCGCTCCTTACACGACGGATGATGGTCCGATGGGGGTGTTGGCAGTGGTTGGTCCCACCCGCATGGATTATGAGAAAGTTATCCCCACTGTGGACATCACCGCTAAGATCCTCTCAGCGGCGCTTACCCAGCTTTAAAATAACCCACAAGCTACAACGCAAATCGGCGTGCCCTGTGTTGCGGTCTTTCTCGCGGCAATTAATCGGCGAGCGGCGTGTTTCCTTGGTTGGATCGCGGGTTATTATGCTGTGATGAATGGCTGCCGCTTGGCCCGTGTTGCGATTTGAAGCTTGAGGCTTGTCATTTCCCCCCTTGAATCCTGCCCGATAGTTCCCATATCTTTGCCCGCTTTCCTGGAAAAGCCCGGATAGGGATGTGGAGTGACCAATGAGTGAGCAGGAAAAAGATCAGAACAATGCCGAACCACAGGTAGAAACGGTTGAAGAACAGCAAGCTGCGGCCGCTGCAGAGGCGGTTGAGCCCACCGCTGAAGAGAAGCTGGCTGAAGTAGAAGTGGAGCTGGCCAAGGTTAAGAAGGCATTGGCTGAAGCGGATGTCCGTGCACAGGCGGAAGTGCAGAATGTGCGTAAGCGCGCCGAGCGTGACGTGCAGCATGCCCGCAAGTTCGCTTTGGAGAAGTTTGCCGGTGATCTGCTAAGTGTGGCGGACAACTTGGAGCGTGGTCTAGCGGCGCTGGATGCCGAAGACGATGCACTAAAGGGTGCCCGTGAAGGTATCGAGTTGACGCTGAAGTCTCTGTTGGACGCGTTTGCCCGTTATAACATCGAACAGATTAATCCCGCAGACGAGCCGTTTAACCCCGAATTGCATGAAGCGATGACCATGGTGCCGGTGCCCAATGTGGACCCCAATAGCGTGATTGAAGTGCTAGAAAAAGGCTACCAGCTGAATGGTCGTCTGATTCGCCCGGCTCGGGTGGTGGTTAGTAAGGCTCCTTGATAGGTGTTTGACCCGCCGCTTGAGCTTGATATTAGGTGTGAAAGTGGCGCCGGCTGCGGGCTTTGGCCTCAAAGTGATTACAAAAGTTGAAGCACTGAAAATCGACAAGCTCCCTTGAAATGATGGCAACGACCGCCATATAGGAGCCAGACGAGTTAATAATTCAACTGCCTGGGGCGCCGAAAGGGTTCCGGCTAGTGTGAAGGAGATAGAACGACTATGGGTAAGATTATCGGTATCGACCTAGGTACGACCAATAGCTGCGTGGCCGTGCTGGAAGGTGACAAAGCTAAGGTTATCGAAAACGCAGAGGGCGCTCGCACAACGCCGTCCATTATCGCCTACACCGACGATAAAGAAACTTTGGTTGGCCAGGCTGCCAAGCGTCAGGCGGTGACGAACCCGGAAAACACTCTGTATGCGGTGAAGCGTCTGATCGGCCGTCGTTTTGACGACAAGGTGGTTCAGAAGGACATCAAGATGGTGCCCTACAAGATCACCAAGGCTGACAATGGTGACGCCTGGGTAGAAGTGAAGGGCGAGAAAATGGCGCCGCCGCAGATTTCTGCGCAAGTGCTGAAGAAAATGAAGAAGACCGCGGAAGACTACTTGGGTGAGGCTGTCACTGAGGCCGTTATCACCGTGCCGGCTTACTTCAACGATTCCCAGCGCCAAGCCACCAAAGATGCCGGTCGCATCGCTGGCTTGGATGTGAAGCGTATTATCAACGAGCCCACTGCGGCTGCTCTAGCTTATGGCCTAGATAAGAAAGGTGGTGATCGCACCATCGCTGTGTATGACTTGGGTGGTGGTACTTTCGATATCTCAATTATCGAAATCGCCGAAGTGGATGGCGAGCATCAGTTTGAAGTGTTGGCCACAAATGGTGACACCTTCTTGGGTGGTGAAGATTTCGACTTGGCATTGATCAACTTCTTAGCTGATCAGTTCAAGGCGGATTCCGGGATCGATCTGGGCGGCGACCCGCTGGCTATGCAGCGTCTGAAAGAGGCGGCTGAAAAAGCTAAAATCGAGCTGTCTTCCGCCGAACAGACGGAAGTTAATCTGCCGTACATTACTGCCGACAGCACTGGGCCCAAGCACTTGGTGGTGAAGGTGACGCGCGCCAAGCTGGAGTCTTTGGTGGGTGATCTGGTGACCCGTTCACTTGAGCCGTGTAAAACCGCATTGGCGGATGCTGGGGTGAAAACGGCCGATATCACGGATGTGATTTTGGTGGGTGGTCAGACCCGTATGCCAATGGTGCAGAAGAGCGTTACTGAGTTCTTCGGCAAAGAGCCGCGCAAAGACGTTAACCCGGACGAAGCAGTTGCCATGGGTGCTGCGATTCAGGGTGCGGTACTGAGCGGTGACGTAACCGACGTGCTGTTGCTGGACGTGACTCCGCTGACCTTGGGTATTGAAACCATGGGTGGCGTGATGACTCCGCTGATCGAGAAAAACACCACTATTCCGACCAATGCGTCGCAGGTGTTCTCCACGGCGGATGACAACCAGACGGCCGTGACCGTGCACGTGTTGCAGGGTGAGCGTAAGCAAGCGAGCCAGAACAAGTCGTTGGGCCAGTTCAATCTGGAAGATATCCCGCCGGCGCCGCGCGGTATGCCGCAGATCGAAGTGACCTTCGACATTGATGCCAACGGTATTTTGCACGTGGGTGCGAAAGACAAGGCTACCGGTAAAGAGCAAACCATTCAGATCAAGGCTTCTTCTGGTCTGTCTGATGAAGAAATTGATCAAATGGTGCAGGACGCCGAAGCTCACGCGGACGAAGATAAAAAGTTCGAAGAGCTGGTGCAGACTCGCAACCAGGCGGATCACTTGGTGCATGCTACCCGCAAAACGCTTGAAGAAGCGGGTGACAAGGCCACCGATGAAGAGAAAGAAGCCATCACCAAAGCCGTGGACGAGCTGGAAGAAGCCGCCAAGGGCAGCGACAAGGATGACATCGAAGCCAAAATCAAGGCGCTGTCTGAAGTGTCCGCACCGCTGGCCGAGAAAATGTACGCCGAGCAAGCTCAGCAGGCCCAAGGCGCTGCCGGTGCTGAAGGTGAGCAGCCGCAAGCGGGTGATGACGTAGTCGACGCAGAGTTTGAAGAAGTCGACGACGACAAGAAGAAGTAAGTAACGCCTGACGCCTGACGCCGGACGTTGGATGCGGATGCTCTTTGGCTTCTGTGTCTGGCCTCCGGCGTCGGGCGTCTGGCTAAGCCAAAGGCTTATCTATGTCCAAGCGTGATTATTATGAAGTGTTGGGTGCGGCGAAAGATGCCAGTGCCCAAGACCTAAAAAAGGCTTATCGCCGGCTGGCGATGAAATACCATCCGGACCGTAACCCGGATGATAAAGAGGCGTTGGCCAAATTTAAGGAAGCGAAAGAAGCCTACGAAGTCCTCGCCGACGAGCAGAAGCGCGCGGCCTATGACCAGTTCGGCCATGCCGGCGTTAATGGTCAGGGCGGTGGGCCAGGTGCTGGCGCGGGTGCTGGCGGCTTCGGTGATATTTTTGGTGACATCTTCGGCGACATATTTGGTGGCGCTGGCGGCGGCGGCGGACGTCGCGGCCCGTCCCGGGGTGCGGATCTGCGTTATACGTTGGAGCTGAGCCTAGAGCAGGCTGTGCGCGGTTGCGATGAAAAAATTCGCATTCCCACCTGGGATAGTTGTGATGTTTGCCATGGTAGTGGCGCGAAGGAAGGTAGCCAGCCAGTAACGTGCACCACTTGTGGCGGCGTCGGTCAAGTGCGTATGCAGCAGGGCTTCTTCACCGTGCAGCAAGCGTGCCCAACCTGTAAGGGTGAAGGCAAGATTATTAAAGACCCTTGCGGTAACTGCGGGGGGCAAGGCCGTGTACAGAACACCAAGACCCTGTCGGTGAAGATTCCTGCCGGAGTGGATACCGGTGACCGCATTCGTCTTGCTGGTGAAGGCGAGGCGGGCGTGCACGGTGCGCCGTCTGGTGACTTGTACGTTCAGGTGGCTGTGCGTGAACACGATATCTTCCAGCGTGACGGCGACAATTTGTATTGTGAAGTGCCGATCAGTTTTGTTGATGCCACTTTGGGTGGTGAGCTGGATGTGCCCACGCTGAATGGCAAGGTTAAGCTGAAAGTCCCGGCGGAAACCCAGAGCGGTAAGCTGTTCCGTTTGCGCGGCAAGGGTGTGGCGCCGGTACGTGGTGGCGCCCCGGGAGATTTGTTGTGCAAGGTGGTGATTGAAACGCCAGTGAAGTTGTCTGGCGAGCAGAAAGAGTTGTTGCGTAAATTCCAGGAATCTCTGGAGAGCGGCGGCAATCGTCACAACCCACGCAAGAATAACTGGTTCGAAGGCGTTAAGCGTTTTTTCGATACCAAGTAAGGGTTGGCGTAATAAAAAAGCCCGGCGCGGTTTCCGCTCCGGGCTTTTTTGTGGGCCTTGTCCGTGTGCTGGAGGTTTTGCTCATTGCTGCTAGGAAGGTGTTCGTTGTTGCGCGATGACCCTATCGCCCTTTCTGCTAGAATAAGCAGCTTGATACCAGGCTCTCTTCGCTTCGTTTTCCCGTTTGGGTTGACAGGCGCGCGAGGTTTCTGGTGTCCGACGTCCGGTTTTTAATCAAGGAGACACCATGAAAGTAGGTATTATCGGTGCGGCGGGTCGCATGGGGCGTATTCTGATTGAGGCGACGCTGGCTAACCCGGATACCACGCTGGCGGCGGCGGTGGATGTCCCTGGTTCCAGTTTGATCGGCGCGGATGCCGGTGAGTTGGTGGGGCAAGGAGCCAGTGGTGTGTTGCTGGTGGACGATTTGGCCAAGGTGGTAAATGAGGCAGATGTGTTCATCGACTTCACTGTGCCGGAAGCCACGGTGAAGAATCTTGAGGTGTGCCGCGCGGCGGGCACGCGGTTGGTGATCGGCACTACCGGTTTGGATGATGAGCAGAAAGCGGCCGTGCGTGCCGCCGGTGATGATATCGCTATCTGTTTTGCGCCCAATTACTCCATTGGGGTGAACTTGTGCTTCAAGTTGCTGGAAACGGCGGCGCAGATTATGGGCGATGAGGTGGATATCGAAGTGATTGAGGCCCACCATCGGCATAAAATCGATGCGCCGTCTGGTACGGCGTTGCGCATGGGTGAGGTGGTGGCTCAGACCTTGGGGCGCGATCTGAGCGAGTGTGCGGTGTACGGTCGTGAAGGCCGCACCGGCGAGCGCGAGCGCCATACCATTGGTTTTGAGACGATTCGGGCCGGCGATATTGTCGGCGACCACACTGTGATGTTTGCCGCAGAGGGTGAGCGGGTGGAAATTACCCACAAGGCCTCCAGTCGTATGTCGTTCGGTCGCGGTGCTGTGCGTGCGGCTGCTTGGTTGGGCCGTCACGACAAGGGGTTGTTCGACATGCAGGATGTGCTTGGTCTGGCTGGTGAAAGCGCCGGCTGGGGCAAGGCCTGAGTGTGCCACTGGTCTATCAACGGGATTGCTGCGTGACAGCGGGGCCACAAAGCCCTAAAATAGCGCGCAGCCCGTGATGGGCGTGCGGGGCGCCGAATTAAGAATTTAGAAAAAGCGAGGTGGAGGAATCCATCTCGCTTTTTTGCGAGCGCACCCGCCGCAGATCTCCCTATTCCCTATCAGCCTGGAGGTTGCGTTGACGGTTCCCGCCATTCTCGCTCTTGAAGACGGAAGCATCTTTCGGGGTGTTGCAATCGGTGCCACGGGTGAAACCGTGGGTGAGGTGGTGTTTAACACCGCCATGACTGGCTATCAGGAGATCCTGACGGATCCTTCCTATGCCAAGCAGATTGTAACCCTTACCTATCCGCATATTGGTAACACTGGCGTCACTGCCGAGGATGAAGAGTCCTCTCGAATCTGGGCCTCCGGCCTGGTGATTCGTGATCTGGCCATGACAGTGAGCAACTGGCGTAGTGAGCAATCTCTTTCGGACTACCTGCGTGATCGCAACATCGTTGCCATCGCCGATATCGACACGCGCCGCTTGACGCGCATTTTGCGTGACAAAGGCGCCCTAAATGGCTGCATTTTGGCCGGCGAAAGTGTGGATGAAGCGCAGGCGCTTGCTGCGGCCAAGGGGTTTCCTGGCCTGAAAGGCATGGACCTGGCCAAGGTGGTGAGTGTTGCCGAGCCTTATAGCTGGACAGAGTCCACCTGGGATCTGGAGCAGGGCCACACCGAGCAGGGTGAGACCCGCTTCCATGTGGTGGCTTATGACTACGGTGTTAAGCGCAACATTCTGCGTATGTTGGCCGAGCGCGGCTGCAAGCTCACCGTGGTGCCGGCGCAAACGCCTGCATCCGAAGTGCTGGCGATGAAGCCGGATGGTGTCTTCCTGTCTAACGGACCCGGTGATCCGGAGCCCTGCGACTACGCGATTTCCGCGATTCAGGAAATTGTTGGCACCGGTTTGCCGGTGTTCGGCATCTGCTTGGGACATCAGTTGCTGGCGCTGGCCAGCGGTGCCAAATCCATGAAAATGGCTACCGGCCATCATGGTGCTAATCACCCGGTAAAAACTCTGGCCGATGACACGGTGATGATTACCAGTCAGAACCATGGTTTTGCGGTGGATATAGATACCTTGCCAGCCAACCTAAAGGTGACCCATGTGTCGCTGTTCGACGGCACCTTGCAAGGTATTGAGCGCACTGATGTGCCCGCCTTCAGTTTCCAGGGGCACCCGGAAGCGAGCCCGGGGCCGCGCGACTGTGCGCCATTGTTCGATCATTTCATCGAGCTGATGGAAGCGAAATAAGCGTCCGACGTCCGACGCTCGACGTCTGACGCGCTGGCAACTGAAATTAACGTTTGACGGTTAGTGACTATGCCAAAAAGAAGTGATTTAAAAAGCATCCTCATTATTGGTGCTGGCCCGATTGTGATCGGCCAGGCCTGTGAGTTTGACTATTCCGGCGCCCAGGCCTGTAAAGCGCTGCGCGAAGAGGGTTACCGGGTGATTCTGGTTAACTCCAACCCTGCGACCATCATGACCGACCCGGCCATGGCGGATGCGACCTATATTGAGCCGATTACCTGGCAGACCGTGGCCAAGATCATTGAAAAAGAGCGCCCGGATGCGCTGCTGCCCACCATGGGCGGGCAGACTGCGCTGAACTGTGCCCTGGACTTGGATCATAACGGGGTGCTCAAAGAATTTGGCGTGGAAATGATCGGCGCCACAGAGGATGCCATCGACAAAGCGGAAGATCGCTCCCGTTTTGACAAGGCGATGAAGTCCATAGGGCTAGAGTGTCCGCGCTCTGCCATTGCCCACAACATGGAAGAAGCCAGCGCCGCTCTTGAGTCGTTGGGTTTTCCCTGCATCATCCGACCCAGCTTTACTATGGGGGGGTCCGGTGGGGGCGTCGCCTATAACCGTGAAGAGTTCGAAGAAATCTGCCAGCGTGGCTTGGACCTGTCGCCCACTAATGAGTTGTTGATCGACGAGTCTTTACTGGGTTGGAAAGAATATGAGATGGAAGTTGTCCGCGATAAAAAGGATAACTGCATCATCGTTTGTTCTATCGAAAACTTTGACCCCATGGGGGTGCACACCGGTGACTCTATTACTGTGGCGCCGGCCCAGACGCTCACCGATAAAGAACTGCAGATCATGCGTGATGCCTCCTTGGCAGTGCTGCGTGAAATCGGTGTAGAGACGGGTGGCTCCAACGTCCAGTTCGGCATTAATCCGGACAACGGGCGCATGGTGGTGATTGAAATGAACCCGCGGGTCAGTCGCTCTTCGGCGTTGGCCTCCAAAGCCACCGGTTTTCCGATCGCCAAGGTGGCGGCAAAGCTGGCGGTGGGTTACACCCTGGATGAACTGCAGAACGAAATTACCGGCGGCAAAACCCCTGCCTCGTTCGAGCCGTCCATCGATTATGTGGTAACCAAGATTCCGCGCTTCAACTTCGAGAAGTTCGCTGAAGCTGACGCCGTGCTGACCACCCAGATGAAATCCGTTGGTGAAGTGATGGCCATTGGCCGTAATTTCCAAGAATCTGTGCAGAAGGCGTTGCGTGGTCTGGAAACGGAATCCATCGGCTTTGACCCGCATGTGGACCCGGCCGCGCCGGACGCCCGTGAGCAGGTGGCGCAGTTACTCGCTACGCCGGGCCCTGAGCGTATCTGGATCGTTGGCGATGCCTTCCGGGTCGGCATGACCGTGGATGATGTGTTCAATATCACCAAGATTGATCGTTGGTATTTGGTGCAGATTGAGGACTTGATTCGTGCCGAGCAGCAGCTGGTCGACAGCACCTTTAGCAGCCTGACTCGCGACAGCCTCTATGCGCTCAAGCGCAAAGGCTTCTCCGATGCCCGCCTGGCTCAGTTGCTGGGCGTGAAGGAAGCGGATGTGCGCGGCAAGCGTGAAGAGCTGAATGTGCTGCCGATCTATAAGCGGGTGGATACCTGTGCGGCGGAATTCGCCACCGATACCGCCTACATGTATTCGAGCTACGACGAAGAGTGCGAGGCTAACCCTTCCGACCGTGACAAGATCATGGTCATCGGTGGTGGCCCCAACCGGATTGGTCAGGGTATCGAGTTCGATTATTGCTGTGTGCATGCGGCGTTTGCCATGAAGGACGACGGCTACGAGGCCATCATGGTCAACTGTAACCCAGAGACCGTGTCTACCGATTACGATACCTCCGATCGTCTCTACTTCGAGCCTATTACGTTGGAAGACGTGTTGGCTATCGTGGCAAAAGAAAAACCTAAGGGTGTGATTGTTCAATACGGCGGTCAAACACCGCTGAAGCTGGCTCGTGCCCTGCAGGCGGCCGGTGTGCCGATTATTGGAACGCCGCCGGATGCCATTGATGAAGCGGAAGACCGTGAACGTTTCCAGCAGATGGTTAATAAGCTTGGCCTGAAGCAGCCGCCCAACCGCACCGCTCGTTCCATGGAAGACGGTGTGCGCCTAGCAGAAGAAATCGGTTATCCGTTGGTGGTTCGTCCTTCCTATGTGTTGGGGGGGCGTGCCATGGAAATCGTTTACGGTGAAGCAGAACTGCGTAACTACATGATGAACGCGGTATCGGTTTCCAATGACTCCCCTGTATTGCTGGATCGCTTCCTCGACGACGCCATTGAGGTGGACGTGGATGCAGTGTGTGACGGAACGGATGTGGTTATCGGTGGCATCATGCAGCACATTGAGCAGGCGGGTGTTCACTCCGGTGATTCCGCATGCTCTCTGCCTCCGTATTCGCTGGACGACGATGTTCAGGACGTCATGCGTCAGCAGGCTGCAGATATGGCATTGGAGCTGGGCGTGGTGGGTTTGATGAATGTGCAGTTCGCGGTGAAAAACGGCGAGGTGTATGTGCTGGAAGTGAACCCGCGTGCTTCACGGACGGTGCCGTATGTGTCCAAGTGCATCGGCGTGTCTCTGGCGAAGGTGGCTGCTCGGTGCATGGCAGGCACCAGTCTTAAGGAACAAGGTTTCACCGAAGAGGTCAAACCTCAGCACTATTTCGTGAAAGAGGCGGTGTTCCCGTTCGCCAAGTTCCCGAAGGTTGATCCGATCTTAGGCCCGGAAATGAAATCTACCGGGGAAGTGATGGGCGTTGGCGAGACCTTTGCGGAAGCTTTTGGTAAGGCATCCCTGGGGGCCGGAGAAAAACTGCCGGAAACTGGAACGGCCTTTATTTCTGTGCGCGAAGTCGACAAGCCTGCCTCTGTGGAAGTGGCTCGCATGTTGATTGAGCGTGGCTTCAGCCTGGTTGCCACAAAAGGTACCGCCAAGGTGCTGGGTGAAGCGGGCCTTGAGGTGAAGGTTGTGAACAAGGTGCTGGAAGGGCGTCCGCATATTGTGGACATGATCAAGAATGATCAGATTGCTCTGATTGTGAACACCACGGAAGGCAAGCAGGCGACCCGTGATTCTTTTGCGATTCGTCGCTCGGCGCTGCAGCACAAAGTGTTCTATACCACGACCATTGCTGCGGCCCATGCGGTTTGCCAGGCGCTGGGTATTAGTGGTGAGCCTACTGTTCGTCGCTTGCAGGACCTGCACGCAGAAATGAAATAAATCGTCGTCGGGAGCGCTCGGAGCAGAGTGCTCCGGGCGGTTCCGTTAACAGGGCATGTTCAACGGCCTGTTAAAAGACACGAGGATAATTATGCAACGCGTACCGATGACCGCCAAGGGCGCTAAAGCCTTGCGCGAGGAACTGGAAAAACTGAAAAAAGAAGATCGCCCGCGTATTTCTGCTGCGATTGCAGAGGCTCGTGAGCACGGCGACTTGAAAGAGAATGCAGAATATCACGCGGCCCGCGAGCAGCAGGGTTTTTGTGAGGGGCGCATTGCTGATATTGAAGGGAAACTTTCCAATGCGCAGATCATTGATATTCAGGATATTGAGAATACCGGTAAGGTTATTTTTGGTGTTACCGTGACTATCCTTGATGTGGATACTGATGAAACCAAGGTGTATCAGATCGTCGGTGACGACGAAGCTAATATCAAAGAAGGCAAGCTGAGTGTGAACTCACCCATTGCCCGTGGCCTGATTGGCCGCGAGGAAGGGGATGTGGTGCAGATCGATACTCCCGGAGGTACTCGTGAGTATGAAGTTGATCAAGTGGAGCATATCTAGGTTTTCTGTGCGTCACGCTTGCGGACAGCACGTAAAAAAAGGCGACGTTAAAACGTCGCCTTTTTAATGGCTGCCGCGGGTAGCCTACTAGGTGGGTAGTGCTCAAGCGTTCTGGTATCGCAAAATATTCGATAGTTTCGCGTTGGGTTGTTGGGCTGGGCGGTAGAGTAGGGCGATGTTGCCGATGCGCTGGATTAGCTCGGCGCTGCCTTTTTCAGTCAGCGCCTGCACAATCGCTGCTCGGTCGTCGCGGGTTTCCGCGTTGACCTTTACCTTGACCAGTTCGTGATCCTCAAGGCGCAAATTAAGCTCTTCTACGAAATTGTCGCTGAGTCCCTTGTCGCCAAAGATGAGAACGGGTTTCAGGTGGTGACCAATACGGCGTAACCGTTTGATGTCCTGGGTAGATAGCGGCACGGTGTGACTCCAGAAAGGGTTGCTGTGCGCGTATTCTACGGATTAGCCGCGGGAAAAGCAGCCATCCTGTGCATTGGCTAAGAACATGAGGATGTAGAAAATTCAGGAGAGAGTGGTTCATGGCGAAGTCCAGCCGTTCCAAAACCAGCAAAGCTTGGTTAAAAGAGCATTTTAATGATCCGTGGGTAGCTAAGGCCCAGGAGCAGGGTTATCGCTCCCGGGCCAGTTTCAAGCTGCTGGAGATGAATGAAAAGGACCGTTTGTTCAGGCCGGGCATGACGGTGCTGGATTTGGGGGCGGCCCCCGGGGGCTGGAGCCAGGTGGCGGGTCAGCTGATTGGCGGCAGGGGAACGGTGATAGCCAGTGATATTCTTGCCATGGATGCTTTACCGGATGTGACCTTCATCGAAGGGGATTTTCGTGAGGAGGTGATCTATGAGCAAATCCTTATGGCGCTGGGGGATCAGCGGGCAGACCTTGTAATGTCGGACATGGCCCCCAATATGAGTGGTAATAGCGCGGTGGATCAGCCGCGGGCTATGTATCTGGCAGAGTTGGCGTTGGATATGGCTGAGCGGGTGTTGGATCCTGATGGTGTGTTTCTGGTCAAGGTGTTCCAGGGCGAGGGGTTTGAAGATTATCGCAAAGCGCTACAAAGCCGCTTCAAACGCGTTGTCAGTCGTAAACCGGCGGCCAGTCGTGCCCGCTCTACTGAAGTTTATCAGCTGGGTTTTGGGCTGAAATAAGCTGCAAATACGCTATTTTGTTGTCCGAACCGGCATTACGCTGATTCCGGTAAATGGTGTAAGGTGTAAATTCGTTAGTGTGCGCGCGAGCGCCCGAATTAATCGAGGTCTCCCTTGAACGATATGACCAAGAATGTTGTGCTCTGGCTGGTAATTGCCGGCGTCCTGTACGTGGTGGCATCTAGTCTCAGTACTCAACCTGCCACCGCAGATGTGCCCTATTCCACCTTCATTTCGCGGGTAGAAGCCGGCAAGGTGCAGGAGGCCAAGATTGGCGAAAGTACGATTACCGGGACCTACACGGATGGTGGCCAGTTCCGCACGGTTAAGCCGCCGACCCTGGATACTAATCTGATGCCCACGCTGATTCAGAATGATGTGAATGTGGTGGGCTTGGAGCCTCAGCGTCAGAGTTTTCTGACGCAGCTGTTCCTGTCTGTGTTACCGATCCTGTTGATCTTGGCCATCTTTATCTTCTTTATGCGCCAGATGCAGGGTGGTGGCCGTGGCGGCGGTGGCCCCATGACGTTTGGTAAATCCAAAGCCAAGTTGTTGGGCGAAGACCAAATCAAAACCACATTCGCCGATGTGGCAGGCGTAGAAGAAGCCAAGGAAGAAGTGCAGGAGCTAGTGGAGTTTCTGCGTGACCCAGCCAAATTCCAGCGCTTGGGTGGCAAGATCCCCCGCGGTGTGCTGATGGTGGGCTCTCCTGGTACCGGTAAGACCCTGTTGGCCAAGGCTATTGCAGGGGAAGCCAAGGTGCCTTTCTTTAGTATCTCTGGTTCTGATTTTGTGGAGATGTTTGTGGGGGTTGGTGCTAGCCGTGTTCGCGATATGTTCGAGCAAGCCAAAAAGCACTCCCCTTGCATTATCTTTATTGACGAAATTGATGCGGTGGGGCGTTCCCGGGGCGCCGGTGTCGGAGGTGGTCATGATGAGCGCGAGCAGACATTGAACCAGTTGCTGGTAGAAATGGACGGTTTTGATGGCAATGAAGGGATCATCGTTATTGCCGCGACCAACCGCCCTGACGTACTGGACCCGGCGCTGTTGCGCCCCGGTCGTTTCGACCGGCAGGTAACCGTGCCGTTGCCGGATATTCGCGGTCGCGAACAGGTATTGAAAGTGCACATGCGTCAGGTGCCAATTGCCGATGATGTGGAGCCAGCGTTGATTGCCCGTGGTACCCCCGGCTTCTCCGGTGCTGATTTAGCCAACTTGGTGAATGAAGCTGCGCTGTTTGCTGCCCGTGCCAACAAGCGCATGGTTTCCATGGAAGAATTTGAGAAAGCTAAGGACAAGATCCTGATGGGGGCGGAACGTCGCTCCATGGTGATGAACGAGAAAGAAAAACTGAACACTGCGTTTCACGAAGCCGGCCACGCTATCGTTGGGCGGTTGGTGCCAGAGCATGACCCGGTTTATAAGGTGAGCATTATTCCGCGAGGCCGTGCGCTGGGTGTGACAATGTATCTGCCTGAAGAAGACAAGTACTCACAATCCAAGCGTGGTTTGGAGTCGTCCATCTGCTCGTTGTTTGGTGGGCGTATCGCGGAAGAGATGACGTTGGGCTTTGATGGTGTTACCACTGGCGCCTCTAATGATATCGAACGCGCTACCAAACTGGCTCGTGCCATGGTGACCAAATGGGGCCTGAGTGAAAAAATGGGCCCGCTGGCCTATGAGGAAGAAGAAGGTGAAGTCTTCCTTGGCAAGCAGGTGGGGCAGCGCAAGCATATGTCTGAACAAACCGCGGAAGAAATTGACCGTGAAGTGCGGGCCATCATTGATGATTGTTACGGTCGCGCCAAAGAAATCCTAGAGCGTAATCGCGATAAGTTGGAGCTGATGGCGGATGCATTGATGCAGTATGAAACCATTGATGCCGATCAGATCGAAGACATAATGAGTGGTCACAAGCCGAGACCGCCGAAAGATTGGCGGGATCAGGGGCCGGGTAATGGCGCTGCCGCTTCTGGTGATAGTGCCTCCGGTGGTGACCCGATCGGTGGGCCTGCTAACACGCACTGATTGATGATGCATCAAAAGACACTTAGCTGTGGGGCGCGGACACTGAACCTGTCCGCGCCTGTCGTTATGGGGGTCCTTAATGTGACCCCCGACTCCTTTTCCGATGGTGGCCGGTTTACCGAGCGCGATGCCGCGCTGCGTCAGGCAGAGCAGATGTTGCGTGACGGAGCGGCGATTATTGATGTGGGGGGAGAGTCTACCCGGCCTGGTGCTTCGCCGGTGTCTGAGCAATATGAGCTTGACCGGGTTGTCCCTATTGTTGAGGCGCTAAGCTATGAGCTGAATGCGCTAGTGTCTGTGGATACCAGCACCGCGGCAGTGATGCGCGCGAGTGCGGCGGCTGGCGCAGGCATGATTAATGATGTCCGCTCTTTGCGTCGCCCCGGTGCCATTCAGGCAGCAGCGGCCAGTCAGCTCCCGGTCTGTTTGATGCATATGCGGGGTGAGCCCGGCAACATGCAAGATAACCCCCGTTACGATGATGTTACTGCCGAGGTGGTCGCCTTGCTCCGTGAGCGTATCGGCGCGTGTGAGCGGGCAGGTATTTCGCGGGAGCGGCTGTTGGTGGATCCGGGGTTCGGATTTGCCAAGACGGTACAGCACAATTTGCAGCTGATGCATGAGATGGATGCGCTTCAGACTCTGGCGTTGCCTATTCTGATTGGGGTGTCGCGGAAATCTTTATTCGGCAAAGTGTTGGGGCGCGATGTGAGCGAACGATTGCCAGGCAGTCTAGCGGCGGCCGTAATGTGTGTGGAGCGCGGTGCCAGCATTGTGCGCGCTCACGATGTTAAAGAAACCGTGGACGTGGTGCGTTTCGCCCATGCGGTTATGGAATCACAAAGAGAATCGCAAAAGGAGCTGTCATGACGCGCAAATATTTCGGCACCGACGGGGTGCGAGGTACGGTGGGGGAGTTTCCCATTACGCCTGATTTTGTGCTCAAGCTGGGCTGGGCTGCCGGCAAGGTACTGGGGGCTCGTGGTGGCAGCAAGATATTGATTGGTAAAGATACCCGTATTTCCGGCTATATGTTTGAGTCAGCCTTAGAAGCGGGGATCTCTGCAGCTGGAGTGGATGTGCGCTTGTTGGGGCCGTTGCCCACGCCGGGAATTGCCTATTTGACGCGCACACTTTCGGCTCAAGCCGGCATTGTGATTTCTGCGTCTCATAACCCTTATACGGATAACGGCATTAAGTTTTTCGGGGCGGATGGTCGAAAGCTCAATGATGAAATTGAGCTCGAAATTGAGCGCTTGCTGGATGAGCAAATGTCGGTGGTGTCCACGGATCAGATCGGTAAGGTGCGACGTATAGATGATGCCCGCGGTCGTTATATTGAATTTTGCAAAAGCACGGCGCCAGGCCTAGACCTTAATGGAATGAAAATTGTGGTGGATACCGCCAACGGTGCGGCTTACCACATTGCCCCGGATGTGTTCGAAGAGCTAGGCGCCACTGTGGTGCCGCTGGCTAATCAGCCCGACGGCTTCAATATTAATCGCGATTGTGGCTCTACTCATCCCGAGGCGTTGCAGCGCAAGGTTGTGGAAGAAAAAGCCGATCTCGGTGTGGCGCTGGATGGCGATGCGGATCGATTATTGATGGTCGATCATGCTGGTAACCTAGTTGATGGTGACCAGCTGTTGTTTGTGGTGGCCCGCGATCGCAAAGAGAACGGCGCGAAAATGGATGGGGTCGTAGGAACGCTAATGTCCAACTTCGGGTTGGAGCTGGCGCTGCAGGCTGAAGGCATTGAATTTGTACGCGCCAAGGTCGGTGATCGTTATGTCATGGAGCAGTTGGATAAGCGTGGCTGGAACATCGGTGGCGAATCCTCCGGGCACTTGGTGTGCCTGGATTGCACCACCACGGGGGATGGAACCGTCTCTGCATTGCAGGTGTTGGCGGCCTTGTCCCGTCGTAAGCAAGGCTTGGCCGAGTCTGTCGCAGACGTGTCCATGCTCCCCCAGAAGATGATCAATGTACGTGGCCCAAATCGTGATGGATTTATGGAAAATGGGGATGTGCAGGCGGCCATGGCAGATGTAGAAGATAGGCTGGCCGGTAATGGCCGTATCCTGTTGCGACCCTCCGGCACTGAGCCTTTGGTGCGGGTGATGATTGAAGGCAAGGATGCGGATCGGGTGGAAAGCCTGTGCCGTGAGCTGGCCGAAGTGGTGGAAAAGGCAATCAATTAAGCGGCACTCAGCAGGCTTCACGCAATACATCGCGTGAATATCTATTGTGTGTGAGCGAGTTACAGATAAGAGAGACAATAATGAATAGAACCCCTCTGGTTGCGGGCAACTGGAAAATGAACGGGCGCAAGGACTTGCTTACCGAAATGGCAGACGCTCTGGCGGGTTACGCTGGTGCTGCTGAGGTGGTCATCTGTCCACCTTTTCCGTATTTGGCTGCGGCCAGATCTGCGATGCCGGAGGCGGTTGGTATCGGTAGCCAGAACGTGAGTGAGCAAGAGGATGGCGCTTTTACTGGAGAGGTATCTGCGCCGATGCTAGCCGAGGTGGGCTGTGGTTACGTGATTATTGGGCATTCCGAACGCCGTGCGTTATACAGTGAAACGGATGCGCAGATTGCCAGCAAGTTCGCCCACGCTCAGGCTGCGGGTCTGGTGCCGATTCTTTGCGTGGGTGAAACGCTGGAAGAGCGTGACTCTGGCAATACTGACACCATCGTCTGTGGGCAATTACGCGCGGTTGTGGATGCGGTTGGCGTTGCGGCATTTGCTAATGCGATAGTGGCCTATGAGCCGGTCTGGGCGATCGGCACAGGGAAAACGGCTAGCCCCGAGCAGGCCCAAGCTGTTCACGCTTGTTTGCGTCAATTTTTAGCGAAAGACGACCCGGATATCGCTCAATCGCTGCGGTTGCTTTACGGCGGCAGCGTAAAGGCGGATAATGCCGCCCTTCTATTTGCTCAGTCAGACATCGATGGGGGTCTGATCGGTGGGGCATCGTTAACAGCCGACAGCTTTATTGCGATCTGTCAGGCGGCGGAATAATTAGAGACATTATGGATATTGTTGTTCATGTAGTTCACGTGTTGGCAGCCCTTGGGCTGATTGGTCTGGTGCTAATTCAGCACGGTAAAGGCGCTGATGCGGGTGCTTCCTTTGGCGGCGGCGGTTCTCAAACCGTTTTTGGTAGTGCTGGGTCGGCGAACTTTCTTACTCGTGCCACAGCAGTACTGGCGGCGCTATTCTTTGTGACCAGTTTGGTTTTGGCTTGGATGGCGCGTCAGGAAGCGGACAGTAGTCGTAGTTTTCTGCCGGAGCTGGAAACCGTTGAGCACCAGGATGTGCCTGTTGTTGACGAGTCTCCGTCTGAGGTTCCGGCGGGCATGACTGAAGTGCCAGTGGCCCCGGATGCGAATGAAGAGCAAAAAGAAGTTTCGGATGTGCCTCAAGCTGAGGTAGAATCCCCGGCCCCGACTGAAGTGCCTCAGTCGGAGCAGTAAGTTAAGCGTTCTTTGCCGAAGTGGTGGAATTGGTAGACACGCTATCTTGAGGGGGTAGTGAGCTTCGCTCGTGCCGGTTCAAGTCCGGCCTTCGGCACCAATTAGGGAGCGTTTTGCTGGCGAGTGTTGTCAGTGAAGCGTAAGGAAAAAGACCGATGTGCATTATCGGTTTTTCCAGGATCAGCTTGAAAGCTGGTCAGTATCAGGTTCTGTGGCTTTTCCTGATACTAAGGCTTCGAAAAATAAATACTTTTTTCGATAATGCCTTGACAGAGTAGGCGCCTCTGAGTATTATTTGCGCTCGATTTTGATGCGGGGTGGAGCAGTCTGGTAGCTCGTCGGGCTCATAACCCGAAGGTCGTAGGTTCAAATCCTGCCCCCGCTACCACTTAGACGGACTAGAAAAACATCTCTGGTCCAAAGCGGACAAAAAGCCCCTCTTGTAGGGGCTTTTTGTTATCTGCAAACCGACCCGGTTGGTGGAAATGGGCGGTGGATCCGCGGTCGTTGCAGGGAGTGCTGCAATTACTGTTCATCCTCGGGCCCATTTTTTGTTTGTACCGGCGGAAAGATTTATGTCAAAACGCACAGAGCAATTAACCGAGCTGCTGGCTCCGGTAGTGGAAGATCTGGGCTTCGTGCTTTGGGGTGTGGAATACATCCAGGGGCGCGGGGCTGTTCTGCGTGTGTTTATTGACCATGCAGATGGTATTTCGGTAGATGATTGCGCGGCCGTGAGTCATGAAGTGAGCGGCGTGCTGGATGTGGAAGATCCAATCCCCGGTGAGTTTAACCTTGAAGTGTCCTCGCCAGGGATGGATCGGCCCATGTTCGACATTACGCAGTATGTCGATTATATCGGTGAAGATGTGCAACTTAAGCTTCTGGCACCGGTAAGCGGCAAGCGTAAAATGACGGCGGCCATTGTGGCCGTGGATGGCGATACGCTGGTGGTGGAGCTGGATGGCGAAACCTTGCGTGTTCCTTACAGTCAGGTAGATCGTGCTCGGTTGCAGCCCCGCTTCAATTGAGTACGCCCTGAAGAACTTTAGTCTTTGTAAAGGCCTGGCCATGAACAAAGAGATCCTGCTGGTAGCGGAAACCGTATCAAACGAGAAGGGTGTAAGCCGCGACGTAATTTTTGAGGCCATTGAACTGGCTCTCGCGGCAGCTACCAAGAAGCGGTTCAAGCAAGAAGACGTGGAAATTCGTGTGGATATTGACCGTGAGTCCGGTAATGCCCGCAGCTTTCGTGTATGGCACGTAGTGCCTGATGAAGAACTCTTTGAATTCGGCAAGCAACTGACATTGGATGAAGCCCACGAGCAGGATACGTCTCTGCAGATCGGGGACATCTGGGAAGAGGAAGTTGAATCCGAAGCCTTTGGTCGTATTGCTGCGCAAACTGCTAAGCAGGTCATTGTACAGAAAGTACGTGAAGCGGAGCGTCGTCAAATTGTTGAGGAATATCGTGATCGCATTGGCGACTTGGTCAGTGGCACGGTAAAGAAAGCCAGCCGTGATTCTATCGTGCTGGACTTGGGCGGCAACGCCGAAGCACTGATTACTCGTGAACACATGATTCCCCGTGAGGCCGTTCGCCAAAACGACCGTGTCCGTGCCTATCTGCTGGGCGTAAATGAAGAAAACCGTGGTCCGCAGCTGTTTGCCAGCCGTGCTTGCCCGGACATGTTGGTGGAGCTGTTTAAAATTGAAGTGCCAGAGATCGGTGAAGAGCTGATCGAAATTAAAGGCGCTGCTCGTGATCCAGGCTCCCGAGCCAAAATTGCCGTAAAGACCAATGATCAGCGTATTGATCCGGTTGGCGCTTGCGTAGGCATGCGTGGTGCGCGGGTTCAGGCCGTTTCCAATGAGCTGGCTGGTGAGCGTATCGATATTGTCCTGTGGGACGACAACCCCGCACAGCTAGTGATTAATGCAATGCAGCCGGCGGAAGTGGCTTCCATTGTTATGGATGAAGAAAGCCATTCCATGGATATTGCCGTGGAAGATGAGTCTGCATTGGCCCAGGCTATCGGCCGTAGTGGGCAGAACATTCGCCTAGCGTCTGAGTTAACCGGCTGGGAACTCAACGTCATGACCATTGATGACGCTGAGAGCAAACAGGAACAAGAAGCCGAGCAAGCCCTGCAAACATTCATCAACGAGTTAGAAGTAGATGAAGATGTGGCGGGTGTGCTAGTGGATGAAGGTTTCTCTACCCTTGAAGAAGTGGCCTATGTGCCAGAGGAAGAGATGCTGGCTATCGACGGCTTTGATGAGGAGATCGTAGAGCTTTTACGCCAGCGTGCCAAAGATGCGCTGTTGACTAAAGCCCTGGTATCTGAAGAGAAGTTTGATCAAGCCGAGCCCGCGGAAGACCTTCTCAACATGGAAGGTATGGATCGCGAGTTGGCTGTTGAATTGGCTTCCCGTGACATTGTTACGATGGAAGACCTCGCCGAACAGGCAGTGGATGACCTGCTGGAAATTGAAGGCCTGAGCGAAGAGCGTGCAGCCGAGTTGATTATGACTGCGCGCGCGCCTTGGTTTGAAGGTGAAGACGAAGCCGGGGCGTAACGCCCATTTCCAGGCTGAACAAGCAGGCACCATCAGAGATGGACAGGAGAGTGTTGCTGACATGGCAGAAACGACCGTAAAGAAACTGGCCGACATCGTAGGGACGCCCGTCGAGAAGCTGCTTACGCAGATGAAAGACGCAGGGTTGCCCCATGGCGATGCCAGCGAAGTGGTCTCAGATGAACAGAAGCAGCAGCTACTGGCGCATCTGCGCAAGTCTCATGGTGCCGAGGATGAAGGTAGTGGTAAGAAAATTACGCTGAAGCGTAAGTCCACCAGTACCATTAAGACCACCGGTGCTGCCGGTAAGTCTAAGACCGTGAATGTGGAAGTGCGTAAGAAGCGCACCTACATGAAGCGTGATGTGGTAGAAGCTGAAGAGCGTGAAGAAGCGGAACGCCTGGCGGCAGAAGAAGCTGCGCGGATCGAGGAAGAAGAGAAGCGTGCAGCGCAAGAGGCGGCTAAGCGTGCTGCGGATGATGAAGCTGCACGTCTGAAGGAAGATGAAGCTCGCGCTAAGGCTGAGCAAGAACGCAAAGCGGCCGGCGAAAAAGCAGCGGAAGAAAAAAGTAAGCGTGTTTCTGTGCCAAAAGTTTCTGCAACCAAGAAACCTGCGAAGGAAGAAACGCCGGAAGAAAAGGCCAAGCGAGAAGAAGCTGAGCGCAAACAGCGTGAAGCGGATGAGGCCAAGCGTAAGCAGGAAGCAGAAGCTCGCAAGAAAGCGGAAGAAGAAGCCGCTCGCCGTACCGCTGAAGAGGCCGCCCGTATTGCGGCTGAGCTGGAGCAGCGTGGCGAGCAGGAAGAGAAAAAACCTGCGGTGGAAGATGACAAGGGCTCATCCATTGTTAATGCCGCGCAGGAAGCCAGCTATCAGCGTGAGGAGCGCCAGTCTCGCCGTCGTCGCCGCAAGCCCAAGGTGGCAGGCGTTGTGCACGGTAAGATGAAAAGCTCCATGAATAAGCAGCATGGCTTTAAAACACCGACGGAGAAGAAAATCTACGAAGTCGAAGTTCCAGAAACAATTACCGTGGGTGATCTGGCCCAACGCATGAACATCAAGGCCAAGTCTTTAATTAAGTCCTTGATGAAAATGGGCGAAATGGCCACGGTTAACCAGCCGATTGATCAGGAAACCGCGTTCTTGCTGGTAGAAGAGATGGGCCATAAGCCCGTTGCCAGTAAAGGGCAAGAAGAGTTGCTGGAAGATCATCTGGCTGCTGATTTGGTAACCCGTGACAGTGTGGATTCAGAGCACCGAGCTCCCGTTGTGACCATTATGGGTCACGTGGACCACGGTAAGACCTCTCTGCTCGATTATATTCGTAAAGCCAAGGTGGCAAGCGGCGAAGCGGGCGGTATTACCCAGCACATTGGTGCGTATCACGTTGAGCACGAGAAAGGCATGATTACCTTCCTCGACACGCCTGGTCACGCTGCCTTTACTGCCATGCGTGCCCGTGGAGCTAAAGCCACTGATATCGTGGTGATTGTTGTTGCCGCCGATGATGGTGTAATGCCGCAGACCGAAGAAGCGATCAACCACGCGAAAGCGTCGGGTGCGCCGATTATAATTGCGGTCAACAAGATTGATAAAGAACAGGCAGACCCAGACCGGGTGCGTAACGAATTGGCCACCAAGGATGTAATCCCGGAAGAGTGGGGCGGTGAATACCAGTTCATTAACGTTTCTGCTCACTCTGGCGAGGGCGTTGATGACCTGCTGGATGCGATCCTTCTGCAATCAGAATTGCTAGAGCTGCAAGCTCAGGCCTCCGGTTCCGCGACCGGCGTTGTGATTGAATCTCGCATTGAGAAAGGCCGCGGAACGGTAGCGTCTATCTTGGTGCAGGGTGGCGAGCTTCAGATAGGCGATATGCTACTGGCCGGTGCTCATTTTGGCCGTGTGCGTGCGATGGTTGACGAAAACGGTAAAGCCATCAAGAAGGCTGGCCCATCTATTCCTGTAGAAGTGCTTGGCCTAAATGGCGCACCAGAAGCCGGTGAGCAGATCCAGGTTGTGACAGATGAGCGTAAGGCGCGGGAAGTGGCTGAGTTCCGTCAGGAACGTGACCGTGAGCTTAAGCTTAAGCGTCAGCAGGCGTCCAAACTGGAAAACCTGTTTGAAAATATGGGCAGTGCAGAGACCAAAACCGTCAACATCGTGTTGAAGACCGATGTGCGCGGTTCTCTGGAAGCGCTGACCAGCGCCCTGAATGACCTGGGTACAGACGAAGTGAAAGTGAACCTGGTGTCCAGTGGCGTGGGGGCGATCAACGAATCCGACGTTAACTTGGCGATGACCAGTGAAGGTGTCTTGCTGGGCTTTAACGTTCGTGCTGATTCCAAAGCTAAGCGAGTGTGCGAACAGGAAGGCATCGATCTGCGCTATTACAGCGTAATTTACGAACTGATCGATGACGTGAAGCAAGCCATGAGCGGTTTGCTGGCTCCGGAAAAACGCGAAGAAATTCTTGGTGTGGCTCAGGTGCGCGATGTGTTCCGCTCTTCCAAGTTTGGTGCTGTTGCCGGTTGTATGGTGGTGGAAGGTACGTTGTACCGGAACCGTCCGATCCGCGTTCTGCGCGATGATGTGGTGGTCTTCGAGGGCGAGTTGGAGTCTCTGCGTCGCTTTAAGGACGATGTACCGGAAGTGCGTAACGGCATGGAGTGTGGCATCGCAGTGAAAAGCTATAATGACGTGAAAGAAGGCGATAAGATCGAAGTCTTCGAAGTGAAGGAGGTGGCTCGCTTCCTGTAAGGGAAAGCGTGCCCGAACCTTGCTATGAGCCGTCATCGCCGCCCCCAAGGCTTTAACCGCACTGACCGAGTCGCTGACCAGATTCAGCGCGAGTTGTCCCGGTTGTTGCAGTTCGAAATGAAGGACCCTCGAGTCAATCTGGCGACGATTCAGGATGTAACGGTTTCCCGTGATCTGTCCTATGCTGAGGTGTATTTCACCTTGCTGGGACAGGGCGAGGAGGCCGGCGCAGAAGCCGAAGAGGTGCTCACCAAGGCCAGCGGTTTTCTGCGCAGCAGCCTGGCCCAGGGCTTGAATACCCGCACTACCCCCAAATTACGTTTCCATTACGATATGACCCCGGAGCGGGCTGCTCATCTATCGCAATTGATTGATGAGGCCCGGGCAGAAGACCGGGAGCTGCGTCCGGAAGACGACGAAACCGGAAACAACGAGTAACTCGGAGCTGTCAGGTGGCAAAGCGTCGTCCTAGAGGCCGTGATCTCAACGGCATCCTGTTATTGGATAAATCCTCCGGCGTGAGCAGTAATGGCGCGCTGCAAATGGCAAAAAAAATGTTTGCTGCCGCTAAAGCGGGCCATACTGGCAGCTTGGATCCGTTGGCCACGGGCATGCTACCCATCTGTTTCGGCGAGGCGACTAAGTTCAGCCAGTTTCTGTTGGAGTCGGACAAGAGCTACCGAGTAACCGCCAAGCTGGGAGTGACTACAGAAACTGGCGATGCGGACGGCAATGTGGTGAACACTACGGAAGTGTCCGCCTCTGCCGCCCAGATTGAAGCGGCGTTGTTGTCATTTAAGGGCGATATCGAGCAAATTCCAAGCATGTATTCGGCGATTAAGCATGAAGGTGTGCCGCTCTATAAGCTGGCCCGTGAGGGTATCACCGTAGAGCGTAAGCCTCGGCCGGTGACGATTTATGATTTGCGAATTCTACGTATCGACGGCGATGAGCTGGAGTTCGAGGTGGACTGCTCTAAAGGCACCTATGTGCGCTCACTGGTGGAAGATACAGGGGCTCTGTTAGGGTGCGGCGGGCATGTGACCGCTCTACATCGCCTGTCTGCGGGACCTTACCCGGCAGAGCGAATGCTGACCTTAGAGCAGCTGGGTAAAATCAAGGAAACCGGTGGTTTTGAGGCAATCGATGAGCTGCTCTTGCCTTTATCCACCAGCGTGGCAGACTGGCCGCGCGTTGAGTTGGGTGACAATGCTGCTTACTACTTGCAGCAAGGGCAGCCGGTGATGGCCTCAGACCGCCCTCTGGACGGCTGGGTTAGCGTTTATCAGGCGTCCAGTGGTGAATTTCTGGGTGTCGGAGAAATATTGGAAGACGGGCGGATTGCTCCCCGTCGTCTGGTTGCAGGCGGAGCCTCTTGAGGAGATTCGCCCGATAATGACGGCAGCTATAAATATGCATGGCTGGCCGTGACCTTAATTGAGCATATTGGAGAAGCATCATGGCGTTAACCGTTGAACAAAAAGCTGAAATTCTGAAAGAGCATGGCCGCAAAGAGAATGATACCGGGTCCCCGGAAGTTCAAGTCGCTTTGCTGAGCGCCAATATCAATGGTCTTCAGGATCACTTTAAAGGCCACAAGAAGGATCACCACAGCCGTCGTGGCCTGATCCGCATGGTAAACCAGCGTCGTAAGCTGCTGGACTACCTGGCCAAGAAAGACCGCACCCGTTACTTGCAGCTGATCGAAAAGCTGGGTCTGCGCCGCTAAGGCATGGATCAAAGTTACAACAACAGAAGCTCGGCATAGCCGGGCTTTTGTTGTTTTAGGGTGCGGGGAAAAGGCCGCGCAGCCTTAGCCATGATACTGAGTGATGCGTGGTGCGTTTCTCGATATCATGCGTGAACGAAAGAAGAGTGTATGTCAGAGGCATGGGCCTTGAAGATTGTCGTGAAGAAGAGAGAAGAGACGAGATATGTTCAATAAAATTACCAAGCAAATTCAGTTTGGCCGTGACACGGTAACCTTGGAAACCGGGCAAATTGCTCGCCAGGCAACCGCCGCTGTCATGGTCCGTATCGGTGACACCCAAGTGTTGGTCACCGTAGTGGGTAGAAAAGAAGCCAATCCAGGGCAGAACTTCTTTCCCCTGACCGTTAACTATCAGGAAAAGACCTATGCAACCGGCCGTATACCCGGTGGCTTCCTCAAGCGTGAAGGCCGTCCTAGCGAAAAAGAAACGCTGACCTGCCGACTCATCGACCGCCCGATTCGCCCGCTGTTCCCAAAGGGCTTCATGAATGAAGTGCAGGTTGTGGCTACGGTGATGTCTTCCGACAAAAACCGCGATCCGGATATTGCAGCCTTGATCGGTACGTCCGCTGCCTTATCTATTTCCGGAATTCCTTTTAGTGGCCCGATTGGTGCTGCACGGGTGGGCTACAAGGATGGAATGTACATCCTCAACCCTAGCTATTCCGAGTTGGCTGAGTCTGCACTGGACTTAGTTGTTGCAGGTACCGAACCTGCTGTATTGATGGTGGAATCCGAAGCGCAGGAGCTGTCTGAAGACCAAATGCTGGGCGCGGTATTGTTCGGCCATATGGAAATGCAGCCGCTGATCCAGGGCATCAAGGAGTTCGCTGCCGAAGTGGGCACTGAAACGTGGGACTGGAAACCGGCTGAGCAGAACGAGACCCTGAAAGCGGCGATCAAAGATAAGTTCGCGGCGGCGTTGGGCGAGGCTTACACCATTACCGAGAAGATGGCCCGTTACGCCAAAGTGGGCGAGCTGCGTGATGCTTGTGTGGCTGAGTTTGCCACCGGTGAAGACGGTGCGCCGGAAGCCGACGAAGTGAAAGACCTGTTCGGCAAGATCGAAAAGAGCGTGGTGCGTGAAGCCGTGGTATCCGGCAAGCCGCGTATTGATGGTCGTGCTTTGGATGCGGTGCGTGCTATTGATTGCCAAGTGGGCACTTTGGCGAAAACTCATGGCTCTGCGTTATTCACCCGTGGTGAGACCCAGGCGATCGTCACTGCCACATTGGGTGGTATGCGCGATGCGCAGTTCATCGACGCGCTGGAAGGGTCCCACCAGGACCACTTCATGCTGCAGTACAACTTCCCTCCATACTGTGTGGGTGAGACGGGCTTCATCGGTTCTCCCAAGCGTCGTGAAATCGGTCACGGTCGCCTGGCCCGCCGTGGTGTGGAAGCCGTTGTGCCTAGCGTGCAGGACTTCCCTTACACGATTCGTGTGGTCTCTGAGATCACTGAGTCCAACGGTTCTTCTTCCATGGCGTCCGTGTGTGGCACTTCCATGGCGTTGATGGACGCTGGTGTGCCGTTGACCGCGCCGGTGGCCGGTATTGCCATGGGCCTGGTGAAGGAAGAAGACGGCCGTTATGCAGTGCTGTCCGATATTCTGGGTGATGAAGATCACCTTGGCGACATGGACTTCAAGGTGGCTGGTACCGCCCGTGGTGTGACTGCTTTGCAGATGGACATCAAGATCGAAGGCATTACCGAAGAGATCATGGAGAAAGCGCTGAACCAGGCAAATGCCGGTCGTCTGCATATCCTGGGTGAGATGAATAAGGCGATTGCCGAGTCGCGCTCTGAGGTATCTGACAACGCGCCGACTCTGCTGACTTTGAAGATCAACCCGGACAAGATCCGTGATGTGATCGGTAAAGGCGGCGCGACTATTCGTGCCCTCACCGAGGAAACGGGTTGTACCATTGACATTGAAGACGATGGTAGCGTGAAGATCTACGGTGAAACCCGTGAAAAAGCCGATGAAGCGGTCCGTCGCGTAGAAGAGATTACCGCGGAAGCTGAAGTGGGTGCAATCTACGAAGGCAAGGTAACGCGGGTTGTTGATTTCGGTGCGTTCGTGGCGATCATGCCCGGCACTGAAGGCCTGCTGCACATCTCCCAGATCGCTGAAGAGCGTGTTGAGAAAGTGACTGATTACGTGAACGAAGGTGAGATCATTAAGGTGAAAGTCCTTGATGTGGACCAGCGTGGCCGTATCAAACTGTCGATGAAGGAAGCTAAGGAAGATTAATTTCTGCCTTGTGGTTTCAAAAAAGGGTCGGCATTTGCCGGCCTTTTTTTATGCTGGGTGCTTGCTTGGTTTGCCGGTTATCTATGGTTGTGATTTGGCGCTACAGACGGCGGGAGGGGGGCGCAGAGGCCAAAGGGTCTTGGTGAGCAGCACGCCCTCAATCTCCACTTGAGAAATGCCTGCCTTTGGTGGCATCCGAACTGCGCTGATTCGAATGATAGTCGCTGCTACTTGCGATAGTTGACTGAAGCGGCAAAGCCTGCGCTAGGGTTCTAGGTGCCAACGTTGCCAGGCTCGGCAGCGAACCCTGAAGACGTAGAGGCATGGCAGCGTGTGTTTGAAGCTATACGCAGCAACGTGAGTGCCCCAAACAACGAATATCAAATAGTCGCCTAGGGTGCCCGCAATGGAAAATGCAGAGAAGCGGTGTATCGCTGCGGTGGAATCCAGGTCATCAATTAGTCACAGTGGGAATGAAAACGGCGCAGAAATTGCGCCGTTTCCTGTTGCGGCTTACTTGTTTTGGCGGTTATCGATGAGCTGATCAACCACGCTGGGGTCAGCTAAGGTGGAGGTGTCGCCCAGGCTGTCCAGTTCATCGGCGGCGATTTTGCGTAAAATGCGGCGCATGATTTTGCCAGAGCGGGTTTTCGGCAGGCCCGGTGCAAAGTGAATCAGGTCGGGCTTGGCGATGGGCCCAATTTCCTGTGTCACTAGGTCGCGGAGAGCCTTGACCAGTTCTTCGCTGCCTTCCTTGCCGGCCATTAACGATACGTAGGCATAGATCCCTTGCCCTTTTACGTCATGCTGGTAGCCCACCACGGCCGCTTCAGAGATGCTGGGGTGTAGTACTAGAGCGGATTCGATTTCAGCTGTGCCTAGGCGGTGGCCAGACACGTTGAGCACGTCATCCACCCGGCCAGTAATCCAGTAGTAGCCATCTTCATCGCGGCGGGCGCCGTCGCCAGTGAAGTAGCAGCCCTTGTAGGCACTGAAGTAGGTATCGATTAGGCGTTGGTGATCGCCATAGACGGTGCGAATTTGGCTAGGCCAACTGGCCTTGAGCACTAGGTTGCCGGAGGCGGCACCGTCCAGTTCGTTACCGTCAGGGTCCATTAGGCCGGGTTGCACCCCGAACATGGGCAGAGTGGCAGACCCGGCTTTCAGGTCCACTGCGCCGGGTAGCGGCGCAATCATGATGGCGCCGGTTTCAGTTTGCCACCAGGTGTCTACAATCGGGCAGCGGCTGTCACCGACTACCCTGTAATACCACTCCCAGGCTTCCGGGTTGATGGGTTCGCCCACGGTGCCCAGCAGCTTCAGGCTGGCGCGGGAGGTTTGTTCCACAGGGGCATCGCCCAGCCCCATGAGGGCGCGAATAGCGGTAGGCGCGGTGTAGAAAATGTTTACCTTGTGCTTGTCGACTACCTGCCAGCAGCGTGAGGCGTCCGGGTAGGTGGGCACGCCTTCGAACATCAGCGTGGTGGCGCCGTTAGCCAGCGGGCCGTAAACAATGTAGCTGTGTCCAGTGATCCAGCCCACATCGGCGGTGCACCAGTAGATGTCCCCGTCCTGATAGTCGAACACGTATTTATGGGTTAGAGCAGTGTTGAGCAAATAGCCGGCGGTGGTGTGGACAACCCCTTTGGGTTTGCCGGTGGAGCCAGAGGTGTAGAGGGTGAATAATGGGTCTTCAGCCTCGACCCACTCCGGTTCGCAATCGCTGGACGCATCCGCCATGGCCTCGTGGTACCAGACATCTCGCGGTGCTTGCCAATCCACATCTCCGCCGGTGCGCTTTACGGTCAGGCAGGTGTGAACACAGTCGATACCGTCTAGGGCCTTGTCTGCATTTGCTTTCAGCGGGATGGTTTTGCCACCGCGTACCCCTTCGTCGGCGGTAATCAGAGCGCAAGCCTCAGCATTGAGAATGCGGTCTTTCAGAGCTTCCGGCGAGAAACCGCCAAAGACAACAGAGTGGATGGCGCCAATGCGAGCGCAGGCCAGCATGGCGTAGGCCGCTTCCGGAATCATCGGCATATAGATGACAACGCGATCGCCTTTCTTAACACCTCGATTCTTGAGCACATTGCCGAACTTGCTCACTTCCTCGAACAGCTGTTGATAGCTTATGTGTTTGTCCTGATCTGGCTCGTCGCCCTCCCAGATAATGGCGGTCTGGTTGGCCCGTTCTGGCAGGTGGCGGTCGACACAATTGTAACAGGCGTTGAGGGTGGCGCCTTTGAACCAAGCGGCCCGGCCTTCGTTAAAGTCCCATTCGCTTACCGTGTCCCACGGAGTTTTCCAGTCCAGAAGCTGTTCTGCGCGCTCGGCCCAGAAGGTGCCCGGATCATTAATGGATTGGCTGTACCAGCGATCGTAAGTCTCGCGATCCATCAGTGTTTGCTTTTTATAGTCGGCGGGAACAGGGTGAATATGTACTTGGGACATTGGGGCCTCCTTGGGATACTGCCAGCCAGTTTTCATCATTATTATCGTTGCGCTAGCTCGGGTGTATTCCACCATGGTCTTATAAAGGTGCTAGCGGGGGGTAGACATGGTATGCCAAGAGTAAACAAAGCGTTACTTGAAGGCCAATGCTCAAGTGCAGAAGAAGGTCGGCAGTTAAAAAGATAAAAAACGAGCGGGTAAAAGTGGAGTTGGGCATCGACGCCCTTTCTCTTAGGCTTGCACGTCCTTAAGCGAAGGCAGGAAGTGGCAAAAAAAAACGCCGGTTGGGCCGGCGTTTCAATAATTCTTCATGCGAACCCCGGGATCAGGCAACCTGAACCGGAATGGCATTGCTGGTGCCCTTCACTTCATTGCCCTCAGCCATGTAAATCAGGCTGGGTTTGAAGTTGATTAGCTCCGCGCTAGTGTAGTTGGCGTAGGCACAAATAATTACGCGATCGCCAGGCTGGGCCTTATGGGCTGCAGCACCGTTGACAGAGATGATTTTGGACCCGGCTTCGCCGCGGATTGCGTAGGTTTCGAAACGCTCACCGTTATCGATGTTATAGATCTGGATCTGTTCGTATTCCAGGATACCCGCCATGTCCATCAGATCACCATCAATGGCGCAGGAGCCTTCGTATTCAAGTTCCGCGTGGGTGACACGAGCCTGATGGAGTTTTGCTTTCAGCATGGTGCACTGCATGTTGGTTACCTCTCAAGCGACCCGAAACCTGCTGTATACGCCATATTATATGGCATGCAGGCACTTCAAGGGGCCGGAAGTATGCATGAATCACCGGTCACGCACAACGGCCAACGATATATTGTCGATCAATCGTGTTGACCCCAGTTTAGCAGCTACCGCGACGATTAGGTCAGTGTCGTCTGGCCCAGCCGGAGCAAGGGTTCTGGCGTTGGCGATGGTGATATAGTCAACGCTGAATCCAGTGCTATTCAGTGATTGGCTTGTCCGGCTTTCCAGCGCGCGATAATTTCGTTCTCCGCCGATAATCTCCGTTTTTACCTGTTGCAGGAGAGCATAGAGCTGGGGCGCGAGTGTGCGCTCACTTTCGCTCAGAAAGCCGTTGCGGGAGCTGCGTGCCAGTCCGTCGGTTTCGCGACTGGTGGCAGCACCGACAATCTTCACTGGGAACAGCAGTTCTTCACACATGCGGCGCAGAATAGCTAGTTGCTGGAAGTCCTTTTCACCGAAGATGGCCACGTCTGGTTGCACGATGTTGAGGAGCTTGGAAACTACCGTTGTGACACCTCTGAAGTGCCCTTCGCGACTGGCGCCGCACAGATGGTCGCCCAGCTGATCTACGTCCACCCAGGTCTGGTTTTGACCTAGCGGATACATCTCCTCCACTGACGGAGCGAACAGTAGATCTGCACCGGCCTCGACTAGAGCCGCGGCGTCCGCATCCAGGGTGCGCGGGTAGCGGTCGAAATCTTCGTTAGGCCCGAACTGGGTGGGATTGACAAAAATCGATACCACGACCACATCACAGCGGGTTCGGGCTTCTCGAACCAGGCTGATATGGCCATCGTGCAGGTTGCCCATAGTGGGGACAAAGCCTACGGACTGGCCTTTGCGGTGCCAGCCGCGCACATGTTCGCGCACCTGGGCGACGGAATGAGCGGTTTGCATTAGGAACCTCAGGGTATAAGAAGCTACACAACGTGGAAGATACTATGCCAACCGGCCAGGGCCCAGCCCATCCTCAGCTGGGTTTACCCTGATCATCGACGCGCTTTCGTATGTCGTGCCTTGATTCGCGCTATAGCTTGTCGCTATTTTAAAAACAATGTTCGTCGGCCGGGAAACTGCCGTCTTTCACCGCGTCGTCATAGGCCTTGAACGCTGCGCGCATATCGCCAGTCTCGGCCATAAAGTTACGGACGAAACGGGCAGGTTTGCCGGGGCTGATGCCGAGCATGTCATGCATCACCAGCACCTGGCCATCGCATTCCGGGGCGGCCCCGATACCGATGACCGGTGCCGCAACTTCACGGGTGATCTCTGCGCTGAGCGCTCGCGGTACGCATTCCAGAACAAACAGGGCTGTGCCTGCTTGATCGAGAATCTTGGCGGCGTTGAGCAGCTCTGCGGCACCGTCGTCATCCTTACCTTGAACCCGATAGCCGCCCAATGAGTTCACCGCTTGCGGGGTCAGGCCCATATGCGCGCAGACCGGAACGCCGTTACGGTTGAGAACCTCGATGGCTTCAGCCAGCCAGGCGCTGCCTTCTAGTTTTACCATGTTGGCGCCGGCTTGCATCAGCGCGGTGGCAGCGTTCAGCGTGCGCTCCAGGGTGGCAGCCCCCATAAAAGGGATGTCGGCAATGATCAAACTGCCTTGATTGCCCCGGGCCACGCATTGGGTGTGATAGACCATTTGCTCCAGTGTCACCGGTACAGTGCTGGTCTGGCCCTGGATAACATTGCCTAGGGAGTCGCCGACCAGAATCGCTTCTACGCCAGCCTCGGAAATGAGTCGGGAAAAACAGGCGTCGTAAGCGGTGAGTACGGAAAATTTGCCACCGTCCTGTTTGCGCTTTTGCAGGGTTCGAATGGTAATGGACATGGGATACCTCCCAGGGAAATTCAGGGACGAGCTACAGGCTTCAAGCTACAACACGGTCAAGTCTGTCAGGCTTCGGAGCAATATGCCCACGCGCAAACGTCCTTTGGGCTTCCCGGCTATAGTACGCACAGGGCCATGTCGCGTTGTAGCTTGAAGCCTGTAGCTCGAAGCTAGTTTTTCAGCCTACCAGTGGCCGGGGGTTAAAATAGTGGCGACCGGAGCGGATGTCCAGTAACTCGCTGATCAGCTGCTGATAGTCTCGATCATGGTTGACCAGGTCTATCTCCGCTGCGTTGACGATGAGCAGCGGGGCGCGGTCGTAAAAATGGAAGAATTCGGTATAAGCGTTACTGAGTTTATCCAGATAATCGCTGGCAATACCCTGCTCGAAATTGTTGCCCCGGTGGCCGATACGTTGGCGCAGCACCTGAGAGGGGGCTTGCAAGTAAATCACTAGATCCGGGCGGGGAGCGTCCACCGTTAGATGGTCATCTACATTGCTATACAGCTGAAATTCATCTTCATCGAGAGTGACCTGAGCAAACAGCCGGTTTTTGTCGATCAGAAAGTCCGCAATCCGAGGGCCGGCAAATAGATCCTGTTGCTGGACCTGACGCAGCTGGTCCGCCCGCTGAAACAAGAAGAAAAGTTCGGTCTGCAGCGCGTAGCGGGTCGGGTCCTGATAGAAGCGGGTCAGAAAGGGGTTGTCGTCGGCTTGCTCTAGTAACAAATCATAGCCAAAGGTCATGGCCAGCCGCTTGGCCAGGCTGGTTTTCCCTGCCCCAATGGGGCCTTCCACAGCGATAAAGCGAGGCAGGGTGCCTGCTTGCCGGCGCTGTTCAATTCGTTCAGTTAAGGTTAATTCAGTCGATGAGTGCATCGCGATCCAGTTCTGATAGCGGTGAAAGCGTTTGTTCGGTTACCTGATCGAGGAAACTACTCAGAGCGGTGCCATCGGGCAAGATGCAGTGAGGTGCGATTTCCAGTAGCGGGTGAAGCACAAAAGCGCGTTGGGTCATTTGCGGATGGGGGACCTGAAGGTCGACGGTGTCAATGCGTTGATCACCGAGTAATAGAATATCTAGGTCGAGGGTTCGCTCCCCCCAATGACGCAAGCGTTGACGGCCGGCGGCCAGTTCTAAGGCCTGCAGGCTATTGAGCAAGGCATGTGGCGTTAATGAGCTTTGCACTTCGGCGACAGCGTTGACGTAATCGGGTTGGTCCTGCGGGCCAATGGGGGCGCTAGTATACAGGCGGGAATGGTGTTGCAAGGTAAGGCCAGGCAGGTGTGCCATGGCCAGCAAGGCGCTGGTCAGCCGTTGTGCCGGCTGATCCAGGTTGCTTCCAAGCCCAATAAACGCTTGCATCAATTATCTGCAGCAGGCTTTGGCCGGCGCCGGCGGCGACGACGTTTGTTGTTGCCGCCTCCGCGGTTGCCTAGTTCGCTGATCATTTCCCGGCGACCGCTCTCATCTTCTTCCTGGTAGCGGGTCCACCAGTCGCCTAATCCTGGTTCAATTTCACCGCATTGCTCGCGCAATAATAGGAAATCGTAGGCGGCCCGGAAACGAGGGTGCTCCATCATTGCATCAGCACGCCGGCCGGCACGTTTGTCCAGCCGCAGCTGTAGCTCCCACATTTCTCGCATCACGGTGGAGAAACGACGGGGGATAGCGGTGTGCTTGATTTGCAGGTTGAGGGCCCTGGTGGCGGACTTGTGTAGTGCCTGTGCCGGGGGTAGGCCACTAGACAAGTAACCGGTAAGACGCTGCTGGATCACCGGCCACAATAATACTGCATAGATAAAAGCGGGAGTAACGGGCTTATCCATCAGCAGACGGCGGTCGGTGTTGTCCATAGCGGCCAGTAGCATGGCCTCCCACGTCTTGCCTTGGTCACCTTCCAGTGCTTGCTGGGTTTCCGGAAATAGGAAGCGGAACAGGCCCAGTTCTTGTAGCTGTTCATACGATGCTCGGGCGTGGCCGCTGAGGAAGAGCTTGAGTACCTCGTCAAATAGACGTGCGGAAGGTACCTGCAGCAATAATTCAGCCATATCTGGGATGCGACTGGCGGTACTTTTTTCTATTTCGAAGCCCAGTTTGGCGGCGAAACGGGCCGCGCGCAGCATACGTACCGGGTCTTCGCGAAAGCGTTGCTCCGGGTCACCAATCAGGCGGATTGTTTCCTGGTCAATATCTTCCATGCTGCCGACAAAATCATGCAGGGAAAAATCAGCAATATTGTAGTACAGGGCGTTGATGGTGAAATCGCGACGCAGGGCGTCTTCTTCTATGCTGCCCCAGGTGTTATCGCGCAGTACCATGCCGGTTTCCTCATGAGCATGGTGCTTATTTCGGTCCTGGTTGTCGTCACTGGCCTTGGCTCGAAATGTGGAGACTTCAATGACTTCGCGACCAAAGCGAACATGAACGATTTGAAAGCGTCGACCAATAATGCGGCTGCGCTTGAAAAGGCGCTGTACCTGTTCCGGGGTGGCATTGGTGGAAACGTCAAAATCCTTGGGTTCGCGACCGCAGAGGATGTCGCGCAGGCAGCCCCCGACCAGATAGGCCTCAAATCCTCCCTTGTGTAACCCGTAGAGCACATTAAGGGCGGCGCGGGAAACTTGCTGGCGGGAAATGGGATGTTGATCGCGAGGAATGACGCGGGGTTCCAGCGGGCCGGCAGAATCTGCGGAACTTGGAGTAAACCAGCGTGTCATATGTTTGAGAAGCTTGCAGGGCATGCGAAAAATTCGGCCTTTAAATTAAGCAATAAGGCGGAGATAGTAGCACTTTTTTTCGCCAGTTGAGATGTCTTTGGTGTAGTAGGCCAAGCCGGCGGCGAGTGAGCGCAGACCTGAAAGCAAAAAGGAGCCACAACCGAAGTTGTGACTCCCATATTTTGCGCTGATTCTGTTTATTATTATTGTTTGTGTTGTTTTCTGCCTTTTGCTGCAATCATCAGTTGCAGCTGCGCTGCATCGGCTCGTGAAATTATTGTTCTTCTTTCTTGTTGTTATTGTTTAAGCCTTAACGCCCTTGTTGTTGTTGTTGTTTGCTGGCGTGGAATTCATAGTGCCCGTCCCCCCCTGGTAATGCAACTGATCGAAAAAATGATTAAAATCATGGTCTTACATTTTTACTGGGAACCAATCTTAAATGCGGTCAGGGTCAGGTAACGTTTGTGTTACCTGCTTGTGTAGGGCGGTAACACTTGAGGTGCTTTGGGGGCGTGTTTCTGATCCTATTTCTTTTTTCGTGTCTTAAATTAAGGTTTTTCTGGATTAACCATTAATAATTGGCGAGTTGGGCTTTGTGGTCAGCTCGGGTTGGTTTAGCGTCGAATACTGGACTTCTTGCGCGGTATTCCCAGCCGTTGGCGTCGTTCCCATAGGCTTTTCCGGCTTATGCCCAATTTCTGAGCTAGCTCGGTTTCGGTCATGCTGTCCTGATTTTCCATCACGAAACGGGTGAAATAGTCCTCCAGAGACAGGTCTTCGCTGGGGTCTAGACTTGCTCGGCTGACTCGTTGGGGGGGGCGGCTAGGGTTTAGACCCAATTGAGCAGGACCGATACCGTCTTCTTCGGTGAGAATAATGGCTCTCTCGATAACATTTTCCAGTTCACGTACATTGCCGGGCCAGCTGTAGCTGTGCATGGCTCCCAAGGCTTGTGGCGTAAAATGTAGGTTTGGGCGGTTGAGTTTCTCACTGCCCCTTGCCAGCAGTGCGTTAGCTAGAGGCTCTAGGTCTTCGTGTCGGTCTCTGAGCGGAGGAAGGGTCAGTTCCATGACGTTGAGTCGGTAATAAAGGTCTTGACGGAAGCTGCCGTCAGTAATTCGGTTGGGTAAATCCAGTTGGTTACTGGCAAGAATGCGCACGTCGACACGGCGGGGGGACAGAGACCCTTGCCGGTGAATTTCATGATGGGTTAACAAGGTCAACAGGCGGCTTTGCACATCGCTGGCGAGCTCTCCTACTTCATCAAGAAACAAGGTTCCCCCATCCGCCTCTTCGATTCGCCCGGGCTGTTCATCATCGCCGAAGAGTTCGGTGAGTTGCAGGTTCTTGGGCAGTGCTGCGCACTGTATTGATACGAGAGGCCCGTTGATTCGTTTGCTGTGTTCGTGCAAAGCGCGGGCGGTGAGCTCTTTGCCTGTGCCTGCCTCGCCCATAATCAGAACCGGTGTGTTGGTGGGCGCCACACGGCTGATGCGGTGCTTGAGTTCCTGCATAGCGGGGCTGTCTCCGACCATATTGCGGACAGGAAAACTGCGCTCCAAATCGCGCCGTAAGGCACGGTTGCCCCGGTTTAGCCGACCCTCTTTCAGCACCCGGTCCACGGCGAGTAGCATTTCATCGTGGTCAAAGGGCTTGGGAATGTAATCCACTGCGCCCAGTCGCATGGCGTCCACCGCAGAGCGTAGGCTGGCATAGCTAGTCATGATCAGCACTGGCGTATTGCCAGCCGCCTCGATCAGATTGGTGCCGGGTTCACCGGGTAGGCGCAGGTCGCTGATGATCAGGTCGAACTGATTGAGGTTGTTCTCGAGGGCTTGCTCAACGGATTCCGCTTCTTCTACCGAGTGTTCATGGCGTACCAGCAGCTTGCGCAGAGCGCCGCGAATAACGGGCTCATCTTCAACAATCAGAATGTGACTCATGAATGGCTTGATCCTGTCCTGTCTTTCAACGGCGTATTACGCCCCGTCGGTAGGAGTGTGCATGGGTAGTTGAATAATAAACCGTGTGCCGCCCTGTTCAGCAACAGGGCTTTCCACCTGAATCGAGCCCAAGTGCTCTTTGATAATACTGTAAACCAGTGCCAACCCAAGGCCTGTTCCGCGACCAGGGGGCTTACTGGTAACAAAAGGCTCAAATAGAGCGTCGCGCAATTCTTCAGGAATGCCGTGGCCTTGATCTTCCACAATCACATTCACTGCTTGATCGGTGGCGTTGCTGAGAATGACTACCGGTTGTTTATCAATACTGGCGTCGGCGGCGTTACCCAGCAGATTGATGAATACCTGTAGTAGGCGCTGAGGGTCGCCTTGAACCCAGTGTTCGGGCTTACTTCGGTTGTCGAAGGGTTGCTGGCGATGGTCTGGATCCAGCAGTAACAGAGATACGGCTTCATCCACGGTGTCGCGGATATTTACTGGCACATGCTGGCTGTGCCTGATGCCCCCTGAATGGCTAAAGGTGACCAGTGATTCCACGATACGGGTAATGCGGCGGGTTTGTTCAAGGATTTGCTGGCTCGATTCCAGTTGTTCTTCGGCGTCGGTTTCACTGTCTAAATTCTGGGCGAGGCAGGCGATGGCGGTAACCGGGTTGCCAATTTCGTGGGCGATACCGGCGGCTAGTCGGCCGATAGAGGCAAGCCGTTCATTATGAGTCAGATGGGCTTCCATTTGGCGCAGCTCGGTAATGTCCTCAATTACCACCACCTGGCCGCCGGCTTGTTCCGAGGTGCCGGTGCCAAGGACTTCGGATTTATGGAGGCTTAGCCAGCGGGTCTGTCGGTCCACCTCCAAAGATTGCTGCGGTTGGTGCGGGTTGTCATCACGGCTGAACTGGGTCAGGAATTCGCCCCACGGTGAAGCTAGGTCCGCTAATCGGGAGCCGATAGTGCCGGCGGCAGTAATCCCCGTTAATTCTTCCATAGCCCGGTTCCAGCCGATGATCTCCCGGTCCGCGCCCAGCGAGATAACCCCCATGGGCAGCTCGAGTAGTGTTTGGCGATGGAAGCGACGCAGGCTGTCTAACTCTGCCGCTAGCCCGGAGAGTCGATCACGGTATTGCTCCAAGCGTGACTCAATAAACTGGATATCTTCGCTGGAGCGTTGCTGCTCTTCGGGCAGGTAAGGTAAATGGTCGTCCATCAACTGGTGCGATACTGATGGTCCTAGCAGGCCGGAAAGGTTGGTTTCTAGCTGATCGCGCAGCCGCCGTAAGGCGTAGGGGCGTGTTTCTGTGCGCGGCAGGCGCAGGTCGCGCAGCGCCATTTCTACTTCACGTGTGGCGGTGATCGGACCCAGCGGTTGGGTCAGCGCTTCAATGAAGTTGTCTACGCTTTTGGTTTTCAGTTCCCATCGGTAGGGGCGGCGTAAGCTACCCACAGCACAGGCTTGGGCGGCGTTTTGCTCTGCCTGCGACATCGGGGTAACAATGGAGATGATGGCGTACAGCAATGTGTTGGCGGTGACCGAAACAATGGCCACGTGGTGCCATTGGTTGGCGCCGGTTTGGAAGCGCATGCCGAGCAATTCCATGAGCCCTTGAAATTGCCATTGTGGGTAGGTGATGGGCAGCAGCAATAACAGTAGCCATAGCAGGAAGCCAAGAACGAGACCGGCAAATAAACCGTTGCGGTTGCCCGAAGGCCAGAACAGAGCACCGATCAGTCCGGGGACAAACTGCAGGGTGGCAACGAACGACAGCACGCCCAGCTCAACCAAGGTGTGCTCGGTGCCGGTGAAACGATAGAACAGATAGGCTAGGGCGAGAATGGCGGCGATCAGAATGCGCCGGGTCCACAACAAGTTTCGGTATAGGTTTTGACCCCGATGCAACGGGCTGACCGGCAGTACCAAGTGGTTCAGGCACATCCCAGACAAGGCTAGGGTGGCCACAATCAGCATGCCGCTGGCGCCGGCCAAGCCAGCAATATAACCGAGAATGGCTCCATGCCCGCCGGTCACCATGCCAATACCCAGCGCATAGTAATCTGGGGAGGTGGGGGCATTGCTGGCGGCGGCGGCCCATAGAATTACAGGTACACATAGGGCCATGATTAGAAAAATTAACGGCAGCGCCCAGCTTGCGGTGATCAGAGCCCGGGGATTCAAGTTTTCGGTGAACGCCATGTAAAACATGTGTGGCAGCACGACGGCGGAGACGAAAAACGCCATGATCATGGAATGCCAACTACCATCCTGCAGGGGATAATAGAGCCGGGCCAGCATTTCAGGGTGCTCGTCCAGCCAGTTGCCGAGGCTTTCCGGCCCGTCAAACACGCCGTATAACCCCAGTAATGCAACTGCGCCAAAGGCTAACAATTTAATCAGCGATTCCATGGCGATGGCGACGACTAGCCCTTCGTGTTTTTCTCTGGCAGTAGCGTGGCGGGCGCCGAATAGAATGGCAAAGATCACCATCATAAAGCAGAAGCCGGCGGCTAGATCACGGGGATCAGACGTGTCGCTGAGGATCTGAATAGACTCCGCCACAGCTTTGAGTTGTAGAGCCAGCAGAGGTAAAACGCCGATCAACATGATAACGGTAGTTGTGGCACCGGCTAGGCGACTGCGATAGCGGAAGGAAAACAAGTCTGCCAGCGAGCTTAGCTGGTAAGTGGCCGTGAGGCGTAGTATCGGTGCCAGCAATATGGGGGCGAGCAGAAAGATCCCGGAGATGCCGAGAAAGTAGGAGAGAAAGTTATAGCCGTATTGGTAAGCATAGCCCACCGATCCATATACCGCCCAAGCGCTGGCGTATACGCCCAGAGAAAAAACGTACACGGCGGGATGACGGACCAACCTTGCTGGTAACCAGCCGCGCTCGGTGATCCAGGCCACCATAAAAAGGAAAAAAAGGTAGCCACAGGCGATCAGGATGAGGTCGCTAACGCTATAGACCATCGGCATCCTTAATCTTGGCAATCCAGTAACTCAAGGCAATAAGGCCTAGCCAGATTAGGTAGGGGCGATACCAAGCACGCCCACCTTCGCTCCACCATTCAATGATGGCTGGAGATAGCAGGTAGGTGCCGAGAATAAAAATAATAAGCAGGCGATCAGTATACATAGGTGGTTAAGGCCCTCTGGTGCAAGAGCATACGTCAGGGGGTGAGGTGTGTAAAAGCAGGACTGGGTTGAACGTCTTGGATTGAAAGTTGAAACGCGGGGTTAGTCGAATGCGTTGTAAGGCAGCCCCAGCGATTTATGGCAAGGGCTATGTTGGCTGCGGAGGGGGCTCAACGGTATCTTCAACGTTGAGCCCGTCGGGTAACGGCTGTTGGTGGCCGGGAGGCCACTGGTGTTCAGGGTAATGGGTTGTCGCCCACGCGAGTAAGGCTGCGGGGCTTGTGCTTTGCAAATCAGCTGGTGGTTGCAGGCCCATGCAGCTCAAGGCGGCGGAGAGTAGCTGGTTGGCCCGATTAGGATCCAGAGCGTTACTGCCTGCAGATTTGGAAAGTTTTACATTGCGACCGCTGGAGACCACTGGCAAATGCGCATAGTCGGGTATAGGGCGTTTAAGACATTCCAATAGCCAGCGCTGGCGCAGGGTTGAGCCAAGTAGATCGGCACCACGTAATACATGAGTAATCGCCTCATCGGCATCGTCCAGTGCACAGGCGAGCTGGTAGCCAAACAGGCCATCGCGACGGCGGATTACAAAGGCACCACCATCACGGTGGAGGTTATTGCAGACGTGCCCTTGAATGTTATCTGAGTAACAAAGTTGGCGGTCTGGGACATGCAGGCGTACGGCAGTATCGGCATCAGCGGCCACAGCGGCGCTGATGCCGGGGTGGCAATGGTTCAGGCTGGCTAGCTCTTTGCGAGTCAGACGGCAATGAAAGGCATGGCCGCTGTCGACCAATTGTGTCACCGCCGCCTGGTAGGCATCGCTGCGTTGGCTCTGGTAACGAACGGTCTCGTCCCAGTGTAGGCCGAATGCTTCCAACTGCCTCAAAATTCGATCAGCTGCGCCGGGCACTTCCCGCGGTGGATCCAAATCATCAATGCGCACCAGCCATGTCCCGCCACAGGAGCGGGCCTCTAGCCAGCTGGCCAGTGCGGCTACCAGTGAACCGAAGTGCAGTGGGCCAGAGGGGGTTGGGGCGAAACGTCCTCGGTACGACATGGTAGCCTCAAGCTACGAGCTATAAGTAAAACATCAGCGACTGAAAACGAGGAAGCCGCATCCCAAGTTGGGGCGCGGCCCTAGTTGACTCATCTTGAAAGTCATAACGCGTGGTCGCTTGGAGCTTGAGGGTTTATCCCGCCACTTGCCGTTCTTTGATTTCGGCCAGTTCTTTGCAATCGATACACAACTCTGCGGTGGGGCGAGCTTCCAAGCGGCGAATACCGATTTCTACGCCACATGCTTCACAGAAGCCATAGTCGTCCTTGTCAACCAGATCGAGGGTCTTCTCGATTTTCTTAAGCAGTTTTCGTTCGCGGTCACGGGTGCGCAGTTCCAGGGCAAATTCTTCTTCCTGCGTGGCGCGATCGGCCGGGTCGGGCAGGTTGGCTTGCTCGTCCTGCAGGTGATGCATGGTGCGGTCCGCTTCCTCCATTAGTTCCTGGCGCCAGGCCAGCAAGATGTTGCGGAAGTGTTCGCGTTGCTTTTCATTCATATATTCCTCATCAGGGCCGGGTTGGTAAGGCGTGAAGCCGTGAACCTGGGCCTGTGATGCAGAGGAACTAGAGGTTTTCTTTTTCACTTTCGAATTTACCTGAGCAGAAGAGGGGGAGCGGCTCGGCGAAGTCTTTTTGCCGGCAGCTGCTGTTCGTGCAGAACCCGCGTGTGCGGTGGCTTTCGCAGCAGCAGATCGAGCGGCTGCGGTAGCCTTGCCTGATGCGGGTAATTTTGTTCTCGGTGTCGCGAGGGTTGTCTTGTTGGTGGAGGCCTTTTTTGCGGCGGCCTTGGAGGCCGGTTTGGCCTTGGCCTGGCGCTTGACTGCCGGGGCTTTTACGGGTGAGGTAGTCGTGGCTTTCTTAGAAGTTGCGACTGCCTTACTCGCCGTTTTTGTGGTGGAAGGTTTCTTCGCAGCGGCTTTTTTTGCAGCGGGCTTGGTTGCGGCTTTAGCGGTTGCCTTTTTTGCAGTCGCCTTCTTCGCAGCCACTTTTTTGGCTGGGGTCTTCTTATTTGCCGTTTTTACCGATGCAGGGGGGTTCTTGCTGCTGGAAGCAGAGTCGGGGGTTTGTTTTTTAGCCGCCTTTGAGGAAGCTTTTTTCTTGCCGGTGGCCATTTTAATTAACTCCCTTAGCATCTTCGCGACTCTCTATCGGTAACCCGCAATCCTTGGGTGCCAGCCTGATATCGTCAAGGCCGATCATAATGTAATCTTCGACCTTACCCCGTCAGGGTAAGGGTTGCCACCAATCTGCGGGCCACTGAACATTTTCAAGCCGTCGCTGGTGAAAATCTAGCCGATTATAGCTATGCGGGCGCAACAGGAAAGAGGAATCTTGTCACAGAGCCCTCTTTCCTGTGTTTTTGCCCTGTTGTGCCGTATCAGGGTGTTGCTATCGGGCACCGTTAGTCACGTATTTTCAGGGAGTATGACTATGACACCGAGCCTGTCTGAATTTGCTCGGCGCGTTCCGCCTTTTCATGTGATGGCCTTGCTGGAGCGGGCACAAGCACTGTCGGCTCAAGGACATGACGTGATTCACTTGGAAGTGGGGGAGCCGGATTTCACTACCCCTGAGCCGGTGTTGGCAGCCATTCAGGACGCGGTAACGCACGGGTGCACCGGCTATACCCCTGCCGCTGGCCTGCCGGCACTGCGTGAGGCGATTGCGGACGATTACCGGAAGCGCTTTGGGGCTCAAGTCAGCCCGGCGCAGGTGGTCGTGACGCCAGGGGCGTCGGGGGCTCTACAGTTGGCGCTGGCGGCATTGCTCAATCCGGGGGACGGCGTGCTGCTGACCGATCCTGGTTACCCCTGTAACCGACAGTTCGTGCGCCTGGTGGGTGGCGAACCGCAGCCGGTGGTACTGCAGGCCGGCAACCATTTCAATGTGGACTCCGAAGCGTTTATGGCGCAGTGGCAAGCCAATACTCGAGTGGCCATGGTGGCTAGCCCTGATAATCCCACCGGCAATATGGTGCCGGCGGAGGTTTTGCAGCAGCTGGCGCAGGGCGCGCAAGAAAAAGGCGGCATTTTGTTGGTGGACGAAATCTACCAGGGTCTGTGTTACACCCAGCCAGCGTCATCGGTGCTGGCTGGTTCGGCTCCTGTGTTGGTGATCAATAGTTTCAGCAAATATTTCTGCATGACGGGCTGGCGGTTAGGTTGGTTGGTGGCCCCGGAGCCGCTGGTGCCGGCCATTGAGCGGCTGGCTCAGAACCTGTTTCTTGCACCATCTACACCGGCCCAGTATGGGGCGTTGGCTGCACTGCAGGAACCGACCCTGACCATTTTGGAGCAACGACATCAATTATTGGCGCGCCGCCGCCAGTGTCTACTCAATGGTTTGGCACATTTGAAATTGCCGGTGGTGTCGCGGGCGGATGGTGCTTTCTATGTGTACGTGGATGTGAGTGATTACACCGACGACAGTTTTGCTTTCTGTGCGAACCTGCTGGAAAAGGCCAAGGTGGCTATGACCCCTGGGTTGGATTTTGGTCAAGGTCATGATCACCGGCATTTTGTGCGGTTGGCCTACACTTGCAGCGAGGCGCGGCTAACAGAGGCATTGCGTCGGCTGGAACAGTATCTGGAGTCCCTGTGAAGTTTGATCCCCCGCTGGAAACCGTAACGCTATTGCGGCGCTACAAACGGTTTATGGCAGATGTGGTTCGCGCCGATGGCAGCGAAATTACCGTGCACTGCCCGAACACCGGCTCCATGAAAAATTGTGTGTTGGGCGGGCCACAGCAGGCGCTGATTTCGGATAGTGGCAATCCGAAACGCAAATATCGCCACACCCTGGAAGCCTTGCAGGTGGCTCACGGCCACTGGGCCGGGGTCAATACCGCCCGCCCCAATGCGTTGGTGGAAGAAGCGGTGCGGGCCGGAGAGTTCCCCATGCTGGATCCAACCAGTGGCGTGGAGCGGGAGGTGAAATACGGGGACAGTCGCTTTGACCTGGCGCTGGGCGAGCGGGCCGACCCACATACCTTTATTGAAGTGAAAAACGTCACCCTGGGTCCGGGGCCAGATGACAAGGATGACGGCGTCATCGCTTTTCCGGATTCGGTCACCGAGCGGGGCCAGAAGCACTTGCAGACGCTGATGGATGTGGTCGCGTCGGGAAAACGCGCGGTGTTGTTCTTTTGCGTTCAGCACAGTGGCGCCACGGCGGCGCGACCGGCGGATGAGATCGATGCCCGCTATGGACAGTTGTTGCGCGAGGCGATAGAGAATGGCGTGGAGGTGCTGGCCTGGAAGAGCGAGGTGTCGGCGCAGTGCTTCAGGCTAAAAGAGCCGTTGCCCCTTGATTTGTAGGGCTTATTTAATGCCCATTGCGCCGGATGTGGGATGCCGCCTCTGTGGCTCGGTGCTGTGCCCTTGGGGAAATGGGGCCTGCAAGTAAAGGGCTGGCGTTGATTAGGGGAGGTCCTGTAGTTGCTGCTGCAACAGGGTCACTTGATTACCCCAGTAGTTCATCGATTCGAACCACGGGAAGGCGGGGGGAAAGGCCGGGTCGTCCCAGCGTTTGGCCAGCCATGCGTCGTAGTTGATAATGCGGCGAAGACGCAGCGGCTCGATTAGGCGTGTCTGATTCCAGGGGAACGGCAGGAAAGTGTCGTAGCCGCGAGCAAGGACCCGTAGTTGGTGCTGCTGCTCATCGTTATCGCCGGAGAGCAGCATCCAGATGTCTTGCATGGCAGGGGCTCGTAGGCTGTCGTCCAGATCCACAAAGTGGGGGCCGCCCTGATTGTCGGCGTTGGGCCGCCAGAGGATGTTGCCGGTGTGGCAGTCGCCATGCACGTTCAGTAGCGGGAACGCACTTTCGTTTAATTGTTGCGCCACCTTTTCCAGTATCTGGCCGGTTACGTCCCGATATTGGCCGCGGTAGTTCAGGTCCACTACGTCGTCGCAAAGGAAGGTGCTGGCGGTACGGATGTCGTCGACGATCTGCAGGGTGGGACGCATCGTGTAGGGGCGGTCACTGCCGCAGGCATGCCAGCGGGCCAAGGTGCGACCCAGTTGCTCCAAGTGATCGTCGTTGGCCAGTTCCGGTGCGTGGCCGCCAGCGCGGCGAAAGACCGCAAAAGAAAAATCATCGCAGTGGAACAGGCTGGTGCCACCCTTCTCTATGGGGGCTACCACTGGCAAATCCCGTTCCGCCAAGAACAAACTAAAGGCATGTTCTTCGAGAATTTGTTCATCGCTCCAGCGCTGTGGACGGTAAAACTTTACAATCACCGGAGGGCCCTCTTCCTGTCCCACCTGATACACCCGGTTTTCAAAACTGTTCAGTTGCAGCAGGCGGCCGTCGCTGAGGAAGCCGGCGGCATCTACGGCATCCAGCATGTAATCGGGGGTTAGGTTATCGAAGGGATGAGACATGGACGGCCTATGTGATCAACAAGTAAGGAAGACGCTGTTGCGGTATTGGCCTCTGGCGTCAGGTTTGAGCATTCGGCTTACTACGCCGGCTGCGGCACTTCTCCGAGCCAGATTTCCTCGCCCCGCACTTCCAGTGGCACCGGGATCAGTTTGTCGCCACTACAGGGGCCAGACAAGCAGTTGCCGGTTTCCACTTCGAACAGGGCGCCGTGGTTGGCGCACATGATGAACTGGCTGTCGCTGTCCATAAATTCATCGGGCATGAAGTTCAGCTCAATGCCCAGATGCGGGCACCAGTTGAGGTAGGCATGGACTTGCCCGTCGAACTTTGCCACTAAAACGGGTTGGCCATCTTTCTGATATTCCCGTGCGCTTTCGTGCTCAATGTCGTTGATGTTGCAAATGTGTTCCATGGTTCGGCGCTTTCCGTAATGCTGTTCGGTGGAAATGTTTACAGGCTATCTCTGTCGTAGAAAAAAGACGGAGATTGGCGAGCGCCAATTTCCGTCTTAGGGCTATTCGCCTAGCGTGGCTTTGCGAAGCTGCAGGTGAACCTCAGCCGGCAAGCGCGGGCCAAATTCGCTGACGAGACGCGCAGAGGCGGCTGAGGCCAATTTCCCTGCGGCGACAAAGTCATGGCCGTGGGTAATGGCATACAGGAAAGCGCCGGCAAACATGTCGCCGGCCCCGTTGGTATCGATGGCTTTTACCGGAACCGGATCAATCCGGTGTGTGTGTTCACCATCCCAAGCCAAGGCGCCCTCAGCGCCGAGGGTTATCACGGCGGAGCCGCAGCGTGATTTAAGCGCCGCCAAAGCTGTGTCTACATTATCGGTGCCAGTAAAGCTGGTGGCTTCGGCTTCGTTGCAAAACAACAAGTCTACGCGTTCGCCGAGCATTTCATTCAGGCCGTCTTTGAAAAACTGGACCATGGCTGGATCGGAGAAGGTCAGTGAAGTTTTAACCCCGTGCTTCTCGGCCAGCTGGCGGAGTTTGATGGCAGCAGCCCGGGAGCTGTCGCCGCTGACCAAATAGCCTTCTAGGTACACATAGTGGCTGGCAGCGATGGCCGCCTCGTCCAGTTCTGCGTTGGACACTTGGCTTGAAATGCCTAGGTGGGTGTTCATGGTGCGCTCGGCATCCGGGGTCAACATCACCAGGCATTTGCCGGAAACGCCGCTGTCTCGCGGCCCATTCATGTTGGTGTCCACACCGGCAGTGGTTAGGTCATCGACAAAGATGCTGCCGGTAGCATCGTCGGCCACTTTGCAGGCGTAGTAACTATTACCGCCGAAATAGCGGGTGGCGACCACGGTGTTGCAAGCGGAGCCGCCGCTGGTTTGCTTGCGGGGTTCGGCTTCATCGGTGAGAGCTTCAAGCAGTTCTGCCTGGCGGGCTTCATCCACTAACGTCATTAGGCCTTTGTCTACTTCCATACGCTGTAAGAAGGCGTCGCTGACCTCGATTTCCGTGTCTACTAGGGCATTACCGAGGGCGTAAACGTCATATTTCTTTGTCATGGAAGCTCCGAAGCGGATTGCAGGGGCGGCTATTATGGGCTGCCGGGCGCAGCATGCAAAATTTGTACGCTAGACGTGAGGCGTTTACCCCCCGGGAACATATTTGTTCCTCCACACTCATAAAGTACCCACAATTTTCTCTATACTCCGGCCCATGGCGAAAAAAACGAAAAAGTCCCCCGCAAAATCGCGGCGGCAACCCAGTCGAAAAAAGAAACCCTCCTCCTCGCGCCGGCGTTGGTTCAGTTGGCCATTTATTGCGAAAGTGAGCCTGGTGTGTCTGGTTCTGGGGGCGGCCGGTTTGGCGTACTTGGATGCATTGGTGCGCGAACGGTTCGATTCACATGCTTGGCAATTGCCCGCACGGGTTTATGCTCGCCCGGTGGAATTGTATGAAGGCCGGGTGTTGTCCAAAGATGACATGCTCAAGTTGCTGGATTTGATGCGTTATCGGCGTGATGCCCGAGCCAGCACGCCCGGTAGCTTTACCGTACAAGGCCATTCTCTGCTGATTCATACCCGTGGCTTTAACGACAGTGATGGCGGCGAGCAGCCAGAGCGTATCCGTTTGTCCTTGTCCGGTGGCCAAATTCGCAGTCTGGAAGCCGGAGGTGACCGCTTGGCCCGGCTGGAACCGCTGCAAATTGGCAGTATCCACCCCCAGCACGCGGAAGATCGGGTGTTGGTGCCGCTGGATAAAGCGCCGCCGTTGCTGGTGGATATGCTGATTGCCACTGAGGACCGCAGTTTTTACGACCACCACGGGATTTCTTTGCGCGGATTGAGTCGCGCAATGCTGGCTAACATCAAGGCCGGTAGCTTAGTGCAGGGTGGCAGCACTTTAACGCAACAACTGGTGAAAAATTTCTGGCTCAGCTCCGACCGGACCCTGTCACGCAAGTTGATGGAAATGCCAATGGCCTTGCTGTTGGAGCTGCATTATAGCAAAGAGCAGATTCTCGAGGCTTATCTGAACGAGGTGTATCTCGGGCAGGATGGTGCCCGCGCTATTCATGGCATGGGGCTGGGTGCTCAGTTTCTGTTCGGGCGGCCGCTAACAGAGCTGGAGCCTCATCAGCTGGCAACCTTGGTGGCGTTGCTCAAGGGCCCAAGCTGGTACGACCCGCGTCGTCGCCCGGAACGAGCCATGGAGCGCCGCAATACGGTATTAAAAGTGGCCCGCGACGAAGGCGCCTTGTCTAATGCGGATTACGACAAGTTCAGCGCCAGGCCTCTGGAAGTGGTACCGCGGGGGGCGTCTGCACTGTATGCCTTTCCGGCGTTTATTGATCTGGTTCGCCGCCAGCTGGCGAGGGACTACCCGCCGGAAGTGCTCAGCGACGAAGGGTTGCATATTCACTCCACCCTGGATGTGTTGGCTCAGCTGGCAGCAGAAGGCTCGCTGACGGAACATCTGGATCACCGCGACCCTAAGCAAGCGAAAAAGCTCAACGGTGCAGTGGTGATAGTGGCCCCTGCTCAGGGTGACGTGCTGGCGTTGGTGAGCAACCGGGATTCACGACAGGCCGGCTTTAACCGGGCGCTGGATGCGCAACGGCCGATGGGCTCACTGGTCAAGCCGGCGGTGGTGTTATCCGCCGTCCAGAAACCGAAAACCTACTCTTTGGCTACGCTAGTGGAAGACGGCCCCATTCAGGTGAAATTGCCTAATGGGAGCGTGTGGTCGCCGCAAAACTTTGACAAGAAGGCCAAGGGCGCCATGCCCATGGTGGATGTGTTGGCGCTGTCCCGTAACCAGGCCACAGCCAGGCTGGGCCTGGATGTGGGGTTAGATAAGGTGGCCGATACCATGAAGACCTTGGGGGTGACACGAAACATTCCTCTGTACCCGAGTATTTTGCTGGGCAGCCTGGAGCTAACGCCGTTCGAGGTGGCGATGATGTATCAACCGCTGGCCACAGGCGGCTTTAGCACTCGATTACGCTCGATTACCGATGTGTTGGATAAGGATGGGCAGCCGTTAGCGCGCTATCCCGTTAGCACTGATGAAGTGGTGGACGCCGGGCCGGCGTTTCTGACCCAGTGGGCCATGCAACAGGTAGTCGAACAAGGCACTGCCCGGGCAGCCAGAGCGTCGTTGCCAGCGGACCTGAGAGTGGCCGGTAAAACCGGAACCAGTGACGATTTCCGTGATGCCTGGTTTGCCGGTTTCTCGGCCAATCATTTGGCGGTGGTTTGGGTCGGTCGCGATGACAATAAGAACGCGGGCATCACCGGTTCCAGTGGGGCTCTGCCCGTGTGGGCCAAATTGATGGGCAAGCTGCCCCAGCGCAGCCTGTCGCAAACGCCCCCTGCCAGTGTGGAATGGGTATGGATGAACGAGGACGGCCGCCGTGTTAGCGCAGAAGGCTGTGGCAATGCACGCCGTTACCCTATGCTGGTGGCATCCATTCCCGAAGATAGCGATGGTTGTGGCACAGTGAAGCAAACTGGTAAGGGCATCAAAGGGTGGTTCAAGGGGCTGTTTGATTAAGGGCCATGATTACTGTGGTTTGGGCGGGTTGCTAGCGGCCAGCACGATGCCGTTTAGACAGCCCTCTCAATTCAACCCGCGTTTAATACAATAGGGGGCAGAATGTTGTTTTTTCACAGGCTTGTTCGATTGTGTCTGCTGAGTGTGGTGATGGCAGGGTGTGCGGTGAAGCCCGTTATGCACGAGCCGCAGCAACCAATGAGCGCTAGCCAAGAACTGGAGGGCTCCCCGGCACTGAGCCTGTTAGCCAGTGCGGAACAGGCGAGGCAGCAAGGAAACCGCTCTCGGGCAGAACGGTATCTGGAGCGAGCGCTGAATATCGCCCCTGACTCATCTTGGCTATACAAGGAGTTGGCGGACTTGCGGCTCACTGAGGGTGATGCTCGCGGGGCAGAAGGTTTTGCTCTTAAAGCACTGCGGTTAGCGCCGGAGCATCCGGAGTATCAAGCCGGGTTGTGGGAGTTGGTGGCGACCGCGCGGGATCGACAGGGCAATGCGGGCGGAGCGAAAGCGGCTCGGGAGCGTGCGGCGGTATTGCGCGAACCGAAACCGCTTGAGGCATGACGCCGGCGGTAAACGCCGCTAAACGCGCCAAGGTGGCGTTTGGGCTGCATAGTTACGAGCACGATCCAAAAGCGCCAAGTTACGGGTTGGAAGCGGCGCAAGCATTGAGCTTGCCGGTGGAGCGGGTATTCAAAACGCTGCTAGCGTTAGTGGATGATGCCCCGGTGGTGGCCATGGTGCCGGTGGCTCATCAGTTGGATCTGAAGTGTTTGGCCCGCGCCCATGGGGGAAAGAAAGCCCAGATGTGTCCGGCGGACAAAGCCCAACGGCTAACCGGCTATGTGCTGGGTGGCATTAGCCCCCTGGGGCAGAAAAAGCGTTTGCCGTTATATCTGGATAGCAGTGCTGCTGAGCAGGCGGAGATTTACATGAGCGCCGGTCGCCGTGGCTTAGAGATCGCCATGGCGCCGCGGGATTTGCTGGCGCTGACCGGCGGAAAAAGGGCGGCGCTGGTGCGCGACTAAGGATACCGCTATTAAAGGCGCCTGTAGGCGCGGCTCTGGAGGCGTGAACCTGCGCCTTGGCGAGGAAAGCCGTACCCGCTTCTCTGAGTAACGGGACAGGTTCCATTGCCTTCAGGCAACTTCCCGCTGCCGCGGATTTCATACCCTAAGCGTTGTTCCTACAGGTGATCCTGACTGCCCTGCGTTTAAATTTTCCCGAAGGCCTTGCGAGCGGCGGCGATGGTTGCGTCGATATCGTCATCACTGTGCGCAGCAGAGACAAAACCGGCTTCGAATGCGCTAGGGGCCAAGTAAATGCCTTGGTCCAGCATGGCGTGGAAGAAACGGTTGAAACGCTCGCTGTCGCAGGCCATGACTTCTGTAAAGCTGCTGATGCGATTTTGATCGGTGAAAAACAGCCCGAACATGGCACCGGCTTGTGCCGTGGTGAATGCCACTCCCACGGCATGGGCGGCCGCTGTCAGTCCTTCCAGCAATCGGCTAGTTTTTTCGGCCAAAGCTTGATGGAAACCGGGTTCGCTGATCAGGTTCAGGGTCGCGAGGCCCGCGGCCATGGCCACTGGATTGCCGGACAGGGTGCCCGCCTGATAGACCGGACCCAATGGCGCTAGATGCTCCATGATGGCTTGCTTGCCGCCGAAGGCGCCCACAGGCATGCCGCCGCCGACAATCTTGCCTAGGGTGGTCATATCCGGGGTGATGCCGTAATGGCCCTGGGCGCCGCCCAAGGCAACCCGAAAACCACTCATTACTTCGTCGAAAATCAGCACCGCGCCGTTGTCGTCACATTGCTGGCGAAGGGTCTGCAGGAAATTTTCAGTGGCTGGAACACAATTCATGTTACCGGCCACCGGCTCCACAATTACGGCGGCGATGTCATCGCCGTGTTCCTTGAAGGCTTGGGTGACGCTGGCGGCATCGTTGTAGTCCAGTACCAGGGTGTCGGCGGTCACCGCTTCCGGCACGCCGGGAGAGCCAGGAATAGCGATAGCGCCGGAGCCGGCTTTTACTAGCAGGCTGTCTACATGGCCGTGGTAGCACCCTTCAAACTTGATGATTTTGTTGCGCCCGGTATAACCGCGGGCCAGTCTAATGGCGCTCATGGTCGCTTCGGTGCCGGAATTGACCATGCGCACCATATCCATTGAGGGTACGAGCTCGCAGACCTTGTCGGCCATGGCCACTTCGGTGGCGGTGGGGGCGCCGAAACTCAAGCCCTGCTCAACGGCTGCTTGCACAGCGGCGACTACATGGGGGTGATTATGGCCGAGGATCATGGGGCCCCAGGAGCCCACGTAATCGATGTATTTGTTGTCGTCTTCATCGAACAGGTGCGCGCCACGGGCGGAATGGAAAAACACCGGTGTGCCGCCTACGCTTTTGAATGCCCGCACCGGGGAATTAACGCCGCCGGGGATATGTTTCTGGGCCTGGCGGAAAAGCTGTTCAGAGTGCTTGCGGGGCATGGTGTGTCCTCTTGAATCAATTCGCTATGGGGCAGACCGGCTGGTCTGAAAGCAGGCACTGAGTTGGCGTGCTGCGGCTTCGATGGCATCCGTGTCGGTTTGTCCGAAGAGGGCGTGGATGACCGCCACGGACACGGCGCCAGCGTTGATCAGTTGCGGCGCATTATCCGGATTCACCCCGCCAATGGCTACCACGGGTTGATGAAACTGCTGGCACGCTTGGCGCAGTAAGGCCAGCGAGGCCGGTGGCGCTAAGGGTTTGGTGTGTGAGGTAAAGAAGCGGCCCATGGCCAAGTAATCGGCGCCGGCTTCAGCGGCGCGGGCGGCCAATGCCAAATCGCCGTGGCAGGTGACGCCGATAATACGTGAGCCGCCCAGTTGATCGCGGGCGGCTTTGATGCCGCCATCACTCTGGCCGATGTGGACTCCGTCAGCGTTTACTCGGGCCGCTAGGGCAGGGTCGTCGTTGACGATAAACAGAGCGTGGTACTGGTGGCACAGCTGGCGCAGCTGGGCGGCTCGGTATTCTCGCTGGGTGGGGCTGGCGGTTTTATCCCGGTACTGCAGCAGTTTGGCGCCGCCACGCAGCGCCGCTTCGGCGGCGGGCAGCAGGTGCTCGTCCGGAGTCAGAGCCGGGTCGGTGATGGCGTAGAGGCCGTGGAGGCGATGGAGGGGCATGGCAGGCTCAGGGTTGACGGTTGGGTACGTATTGTCCCTGCCCGGGTTGAAAGGCATTGCGCAAGAATTTGTCCACGTGAGCCTGGCCATTGGCCACGGCACTGTGCAGCGACTGACCGTGGCCACGCAGACAGGCAATGGACGACGCCAGGGTGCAGCCAGAGCCGTGATAGCGGTGAGGCAATCGGTCCCAGTGCCATTGCTCTTCACCGGAGGGTGTGAACAGATGGTTGACTACCTGATCGGTATCGTCATGGGTGCCGGTGATTAGCGTAGCGCAGCCGCTACGCTGCACCAAGACTTGGCCGCAGCCACTAACGCTCTGTTGGCCGCTTAATGCCTGCGCTTCCGGTAAATTGGGGGTCATCACGTCGCACAGTGGTGCCAGGGTGTCGAGCATTACCTCGGCAAGGGATTCCTGCGCTAGGCTGCCGCCCGCTTCTGCGGCCAGTACCGGATCGAGAATCACCGGAACATTGGGCAGCCGTTTGAGTAGCTGGGTGATGAAGTCGACGATGGCGATGGAGCCGGTCATGCCGATTTTTATCGCTTGATAGTCCATGTCGTCGAGTACTGCGTCAGCTTGCTGTTGCAGTAAGTCTATTTCGGTGAGCCGGAAGCCTCGCACATTCTGGCTATTCTGAACGGTGAGCCCGGTGATCAGGGTAGACGCGAAGCCGCCTAGTGCCTGAATGGCTTCAATGTCGGCATGGATGCCTGCCCCCCCGGAGGGATCGTGGCCGGCGATAACAAGAATGTTGGGTTTCATTGGAAGGCCTGATGCTAGTGCTTAATGCTGGGCGGCGGCTTAGCGCAGGTACCGCAGGGCGCCCAGTACGAGGTACGTCTTAGAATGGTTTCACTATCACTAATAGCACAATGGCGATGAGCAGAAAAACCGGAATTTCGTTGAAGATGCGGTAGAACTTGTCGCTCTTGGTGTTGGCATCAGCGGCGAACTTCTTCATGTAGGACAAGCAAACGTGGTGATAGCCAATCAGCAGGAACACCAGGGCTAGCTTGGCATGCATCCAACCGCTGCCTTTATACGCATCAATGTTGGCCATGAACATCCATAGCCCAAGAACCACAGTGACAATCATGCTGGGGTTCATGATGCCCCGATAGAGTTTGCGTTCCATGATTTTAAAACGTTCGCGGCTCGGCTGGTCGTCCGCCATGGCGTGGTACACGAAAAGGCGCGGCAGGTAGAAAATACCGGCGAACCAGCAAATCACAGCAATCAAGTGGAAGGCCTTGATCCAGAGAAAGTAGTCGAGCGCAAACTGCATGGGATTTCCCTTATGGGTGGAGGCATTGGAGAGATGTTTCCAGTGGGCGTACACTATACAGACTTAACTCTATTCTTTCCGGTCCACTTGCTGCCGTCTTACGTAAAGGAGCGCTGTGAATAAGCGGCCACGTCATAGTCGTCTGATGCGTTACTACCTATTTCGCACTCGGCGTCTGAGTCGCCGCCAGCTGGGTTCTTGGCAGGACTGGAAATTGCGTGCGGTGTTCTGGTCCGGCGCTGTCATGGTCGGTTTGCTGGTGGTGGCGTTTGCTTGGGTGGCAGAGCTAGCGTCCCACACTTTCACCCAAATCCATGCCCGTTCTCCATATTTGCCGGTGTTAATAACCCCGGTGGGCATGGTGGTTATTGTCTGGTTAATGAGGCAGCTGGGCACCGAGTCGCAGGGTAGTGGTATTCCTCAAGTGTTGGTGGTGCTCAAGCAGCGTTACCATTGGTTGCGCCCCGCCTTTCTGTCGTTACGCGTGATCCTCAGCAAATTCGTGCTCACCTGCCTAGGGCTGCTGTGCGGCGCCAGTATTGGCCGCGAGGGGCCTAGTGTGCACATGGGCGCGGCGATGATGTATTCGGTGGGTCGGGTGGGCCAGCTTAATCAGAAATACGTGGATAATTCCTTAATCGTGGCGGGTGGCGCGGCAGGGGTATCGGCGGCGTTTAACGCGCCTCTGGCGGGGATTGTGTTCGCCATCGAGGAACTGTCTGGTTCTTTTGAGCAGCGCACCAGCGGCACGCTAATTATGGCGATTATTCTTTCCGGTGTGGTGGTGCTCATGATAATGGGCCACTACAGTTTTTTCGGGCATCCAGACGGGGCGTTGGATATCACTCGGGACTGGGCCGCTATTGGCGTGACGGCGCTGGTGTGTGGTCTTCTGGGCGGTTTCTTCAGCCGGTTGTTGATAAAGGGAAGCCAGTTTCTCTCTCCCTATGCCAAGGAGCACCCTTATCGTGTGGTGGTGCTGTGTGCGCTAGTGGTGGTCTTTCTCGGCTTGATCACCGGGGGGGCAACCTACGGTAGTGGCTATGAGCAGGCCTCTACCTTGCTTAGCGGGGAACAGCCGGGTAACTGGACTTTTGCATTGGCGAAAATGTCCGCCACGTTGGTGTCTTATTTTACCGGGATTCCGGGTGGTCTGTTTTCCCCTAGTCTGGCTGCTGGCGCCGGTGTTGGTAACGTGGTGGGCGGTTTCTTTCCTGGCTCGTCGCTGGTGGGGGTAACGCTGGTGGCGATGGCGGCGTTTCTGGCCGGGGTGATACAGCGGCCGATTACCTCCTTTGTGATCGTGATGGAGCTGACGGGCAACCGCCACGATATTCTGCTGCCGCTTATGGCGGGGGCGCTACTGTCGGCAGCGGTGGCTAAAATTGTCTGGCCTCGGCCGCTGTATGACTCTCTGGCTGATCGGCTTTCTGATGGTCAGGGTATGGCGCTGGAAAAGCCCCAGGACAAACCGGCGGAACGAGGCAACGAAAAAGCCGGGTCGATGGGCGCAGGGAAAGAGCCCGAGCGGCAACTGCCCGGGTGACCGTAACCTGGAAGGAGAGACGGTTATGGGGGCTTTCTTGCCGCTGATCGATGGCGCCCCTATCATGCAGGGCTTCCTTTTATTGATGCAGTTCAGGAGTGGGATATGTCTTCTCAGCCAGCACAAGCCAGTACACCACTGAAAGTGGGTGTGGTTGGCGGTACCGGGTATACCGGGGTTGAATTATTGCGCCTGTTGGTTAACCACCCTCATGCAGAATTGGATGTGATTACCTCTCGTGGCGAAGCTGGTGTGGCGGTGGCTGACCTGTTTCCCTCCCTGCGAGGACGAACTGATCTGGTCTTCAGTGAGCCGGACGCAAAGCGGCTGGCGGGCTGTGACGTGGTGTTCTTTGCTACACCCCATAATGTAGCTATGCGGATGATGCCCGAACTAATGGACGCCGGTGTGCGGGTGGTGGATCTGTCAGCAGATTTCCGGCTGCGGGATCATGAGCTGTGGAGTGAATGGTACGGGGAGCCCCATGCCTGCCCAGAGTTGCTGGCGGATGCGGTTTATGGCTTGCCGGAAGTGAACCGCGAAGCGATTCGTAACGCTCGGCTGGTAGCCTGCGCCGGTTGTTATCCCACCTCGATTCAGCTGGGCTATTTGCCGTTGTTAGAAAACGGCTGGATCAAACCCGATCAGCTGATCGCTAATGCGGCCAGTGGCGCCAGTGGTGGCGGCAAAAGTGCCAAGGTGCCGATGTTGCTGGCGGAGGCTGGAGAGAGCTACAAGGCTTATGGCGCCAGCGGCCACCGACATTTGCCAGAGATCGAGCAAGGGCTGGCGGATATCGCTGGTGGCCCGGTAAGCGCTACATTTGTTCCGCATCTTATTCCCATGATTCGTGGTATTCATTCCACCCTTTACGGTCAGCTCACCGCGTCGGCGCCCCCGTTGGAAGAAATTCAGGCAGCGTTTGAAGCCCGTTATGCCGATGAGCCCTTTGTAGACGTGATGCCGCTGGGTAGCCACCCGGAGACGCGCTTCGTTAAAGGCGCCAATATGTGCCGGCTGGCATTGCATCAGCCTCGGGGTGAGAGCGTGATTGTTGTTTTGTCCGTGATTGATAACTTGGTGAAAGGGGCGTCAGGCCAGGCGGTGCAGGCCATGAATATTATGTTTGGCTTGGATGAGGGGGCGGGACTGGCAGTGGTTCCGCTGGCGCCATAATCATGGCAAGGAAGCCAAAAAGCCGCGCGGGCGTTGATGATGTGGTGTTGATGCCGGTGAGCCCTTCTCAGCAGAAGAAGCGGCGTCGGTTTTTGGTGTTAGTGGCACTGTTTGCTGGGGTGCTGCTGTTTTTAATTGGCGGTTGGTTGGGCGCAGGAGGTGTCATGGACGCCTCCGACTCCAACCGCCGTCTGCGTGGGGAAGCCAAGATCCTGCAGGCTGAATTGGACACCGCGCGTAGCCAGCTGGCAGTTTTTCGCGCGGATTCAGAGCTGACTTTGGAGGCTCGTGAAGAGGTGCGTCAGGAGATAAAGGCATTGCAGGATCAAGTCGCGGAACTCGAAGAGGCGGTGCTATTTTATAAAAATGTTATGGCACCGGGCGGTAGCGAGGGGGGCTTGCAGATTGAAAAGATGACGCTGCAGCACAATAGCGACACTGGCGAATATTTGTACCGTGTCGTCCTGGTACAGTCTGGGGATAACCGGGGTTATCTGTCCGGTGATATTAGCTTGCAGTTGCGCGGTGAAAAGAATGGTAAAGCGTTTATTGTTGCTGGCAGCGATTGGCTTGAAGAGGGCAGCGAGACCCAATTCAGATTTCGCTACTTCCAAGAGCTGAACGGCCGATTTAAGGTGCCTGAAGGGGTGGCGGTGCAGGCGCTGGATGTGGATGCTGAGAGCGGCGGCATGAGCCGTTACGAGACACAAAAAACGATAAAGTGGCAGTAGGAGAATCGTGTGCTAAGCCGATACAAAAAAAGCTCGATGACTACAGGATCGTCGTCCCAGGATTACCGTAACCACACATTGATTGCGCCTAGCGCAACCGTCCGTGGTGATATTGAATTTTCCGGAGGTTTGCATATCCAAGGTACCGTGGAAGGCAGTGTCAGTGTGGGCGAGGAGGGTGGCCGCTTGGTAATCGGTGAAAGCGGTGTGGTTAAAGGTGAAATTCGGGTTGCTCAGGTGGTAATTAATGGGCGTGTAGAAGGCGATGTGCACGCCACGGAGAATCTTGAGCTGGCAGAAAAGGCCTCAGTGGAGGGCAATGTATACTATCGCATGGTTGAGATGGTCATGGGGGCGCAGGTGAATGGCAAGTTGGTGCGTCTGGATGACGAACGTCGAAATCTGCCTGCGCCGGATGCCAAAAAGGTTACCAAGCCAGAACCGGCTGAGACGCCAGCCGAAGAGAATGTGGTAGGGAAGGGGAGTGCGGATAATTCTTGACTGTTTTAGTCGGGTACTAGAACATGATCAGTCCGTTCAGGAGGGTTCGTACCTGAGTGGTTTTTCTTCTGCCCAAATGTCAGCCGATAGCGAGAGTATGATCGAGTCAGCACCGATTTCATTTACCGATGTCGCCGCCGCCAAAGTTAAAGAGCTGCGTGACGACGAAGGAAATCCGAACCTCAAGCTGCGTGTTTATATTACCGGTGGTGGGTGCGCAGGGTTCTCTTATGGTTTTACTTTCGATGAGACGATGAACGAGGACGATACTTCGGTAGAGAAAGAGGGCGTCATTTTGCTGGTGGACGCCATGAGTATCCAGTATCTGGATGGCTCCGTGGTCGACTACGAAAAAGGCCTGATGGGCTCACGTTTTGTGGTGAGCAACCCTAATGCGGCTACTACTTGTGGTTGCGGGTCTTCTTTCTCGGTCTAGTCGGCTGTTGAAAACCTTCTTGCCTGCTCAGCTTTTTAGGCCGGTTCGCAATCTAGGTGCAACTTTTAGATTGCGCATCTTTAGCCATCTAAAAAAGCGCAACGGATGTGCTCTAAGTACATTTTGACCACTTTTCAGTGGCCCGCGACCGACTTTTCTGTGTTCCCTTCAGATTTTGCGCTTTGCATGATACGCCTGCTGCTGTCATAAAAAATTCACCGTTCAATCAACAATTCGTCGCTTTTCGGGTAGATACTGAACCCATGATGACGACAAAACCGACATTTCAACGAATGACCGCCGCAGACACCCGGGCCATGTGCTGGTTGCTACAGCAGCCACAGGCAGCCCGTCGTGCCCGTTTGGCGCGGATGGTCTCTCGCTTCGGCGATGGCCCGTTTTATGTGGCTTTGACGCTATGTATATGGGGGATGGATCGCCAGGGTGGCAGTGAGTTTGCTCTCACTGCGATGGTGGCCTACGCCCTTGAGATGCCGTTGTTTGTATTGCTCAAGCATCTAATCAAGCGGCCTCGACCGGCGGATGCGCTGGAAAGCCTGTCGGCATTTATCCAGCCGGCGGATCGATTCAGCTTTCCGTCTGGTCACACTGCAGCAGCCTTTGTGATGGCGTCTTTACTTTGCGTGTTTTACCCGCCGGTGATAGCTCTTGCGTTGGGCTTGGCGCTGATGGTAGGGCTGTCGCGAGTGTTGCTTGGGGTTCATTATCCTTCGGATATTTTTGCTGGAGCCGCCCTTGGCTTTGGCTGTGCCATGATTGGTCTCTGGCTGGTTTAAGGCGCCAGCTTCAAGCTGAAAGACACCAAGCGCTGGCAGTGCCAACTGATAGTTGCCGAGCTGTGCTTTGGCACCTTGCCTTCTTGATCACGGTAAAGTGACCTGCCCCAATATGGTCTCCCTTGACGCGCCGGTAACCACTGGCGCATTGCCTGCTTTTTCTTCCATGCGAGCCCAGGCCAGCCAAGCAAAGGCGGCAGCTTCCACCCAGTCTGGGGCCAACCCCTGTTTGGCGGTACTGGTGACTGGGGTGCTGAGTAGCGCTTGGATGCGCTCTAGCAAGTGTTGGTTATGGGCGCCGCCGCCGCAGATCAACACTTGGTCCGGTTGGAAGTCACTGAGTGCATCGCTGATTGAGTGGGCGGTGAGTTCTGCTAGTGAGGCCTGGACTACGCTGGCAGTGAGTGAATGATTCGCAAGTTGTTCGTTTAGCCAGTCAAGGCTGAAACGTTCCCGCCCAGTGCTTTTTGGGGGGGGCAGCCGGAAATAGGGGTCGCTCAGCAAGGTGTTGAGTAGGGCTAAGTCGGGCTGGGCGCTGGCAGCCCAGTCGCCGTTGCGGTCATAGGCCCGCTGGTGATGTTGCTGAATCCAGCTATCCATCAATACGTTGCCCGGCCCGGTATCAAAGCCGCCGCTGAGCTGGCCATTCTCTAGTAGCGTCACATTGGCCATGCCGCCAATATTTACTACTGCGATGCGTTGATCGGGGCGAGCGAAAAGCTGTTGGTGGAAGGGCGGTACTAGCGGGGCGCCTTGTCCACCCAGAGCGATGTCTTTATTGCGGAAGTTGCTAACCACGGCGATGCCCGTTTTCACAGAGAGGGTGTCTGGGCAGCCCAGCTGCACGCTGAAGCCGGCAGCGTGTGGGCGGTGACGAACGGTCTGTCCGTGACAACCGATGGCGCGAACTTGCTCTGGTGCGATGGCCGCCTGGTCGAGCAGAGTCTGGCAGGTGTTCGCGTAGTGTTCAGCCAATTGAAGGCTGACGGCGCCGGCCCGGTCAATTTCGTTATTGCCCGGCTGGCAGAGGCCGAGAATCTCGCCGCGAAGGCTCTCAGGGATGGGTTGGCTCAGGGTGCTGACCAGTGTGAAATGGTTGTCACTAATGTCGGCGATGACAGCGTCGATACCGTCCAAACTGGTGCCAGTCATCAGCCCGATGAATAGGGCGGGTGGGGCCTTAGAAGACATCGCTGCTGGCCAGTGTTGAGGCTTCGGAGAACAGAGTCATTTGCGCCTTTAGCTGGTTGGCGGCGATCAGAAACTCCGCTCTCTCATTGTCGTTGATGCCGCGAGCCTTAGGAAGGGGTACGGTCAGTGGATTGCGGTGAACGCCGTTGATGCGGAATTCATAGTGCAGGTGCGGGCCCGTGGCTAGGCCGGACATGCCCACGTAGCCAATGGTTTGGCCCTGCTTCACTCGGCGGCCTACGCGCATGTCTTTGGCAAAATTCCGCATGTGAGCGTAGAGGGTGGTGTAGCTCTGACCATGCTTGATGATTAATACATTGCCGTAGCCACCTTTTATGCCGGCGAAGATGACCTTGCCGTCCCCGGCCGCCTTGATCGGGGTGCCGGAGGGGGCGGCGTAGTCGATCCCTTTGTGAGCGCGAATGCGGTTAAGAATGGGGTGTTTACGGCCTAGGCTGAAGCGTGAACTGATGCGAGAGAAGGCTACCGGGGTGCGGATGAATTCCTTACGCAGGGAGCCCCCCTTGATATCTAGGTATTCCACATCCCCGGATAGGGTTTCATAGCGAAAGGCTGTCAGGTGGCGGTCCCGATTCCAGAACTCGGCCATCAATATGTCGCCGACCCCCACTTTTTCGCCGTCCAAGTAGAGTTCTTCGTAAAGGATGCGGAAGCGATCACCCTTGCGAATATCCAGAACAAAATCCACATCCCAGGCGAATAGATTGGCTAGTTGTAACGTCAGCTTGTCACTGATTCCAGCGGCTGCACCGGCGAGGAATAATGAGTCGGTAATTTGAGCCTGGGCAAAACGGGTTTGTTTCTGATATTCGCGCTGGCTGATACGAGTCTGCCAGCGGCCATTTTTGAGGCGAGCGGTGAGGGTTTCCACCCGGGAGGGGTGATACTGTACTGCGGTCAGCGTTTGTTCGTCACTAATGGCAACCTGCAGGGTGTCGCCAGGGCGCAAAGAGGCTAATCGCTCCAGCCGTGTATCACTGCCGATCAGCTTGTAAACTTGTTGAGCTCCAATACCTAGAGGCTGGAGTAGGGAAGATAGGCTGTCGCCAGCTTTTACCGTCACCGTTTGCCATTCTGTGACAATAGTGGCGGGCTTGTTGGTGGGTTGTGGTGTCGGTGTTACGCGTTCCGGCAGACTTATGTTTTGGATGCGTTCCGGGGCGGGTTCGGTACTGTCGGGGCGAAAAGCGATCAGGATGACGCCGCCCAGCAATACCATGCTCAGCAGTAAATGGGTGCGTGGGAACTGGCGCACCAGCCTGCCGGCAGCAGAGATAAGTTGTTTCATTGAGAGTCTGTGAAGCCTGAGTTGAGTAAATAGAGACTGGCGCGCTCCGTGGAGCGCAGCGGAAAACTGGCTTGCAAAGATACCCGCCTTCTCTGGCCGCGTTCAAGTGCTACAATGATGCGCTTTCGTTAATGGGTCTGGAAATTAGAGGTAGGTATGGCCACGGTGGATCAGCAACTGGCACTTATTACCCGCGGGGCGGATGAGATCATCCAGCAAGAGGAGTTGCGGAAAAAACTGGCATTAGGCCGACCGTTACGAGTGAAAGCGGGCTTTGACCCCACCGCCCCGGACTTGCATCTGGGACATACAGTATTGATCAACAAGCTGCGCCAGTTCCAGGAGTTGGGGCACGAGGTGATTTTTCTGATTGGTGATTTTACCGGAATGATTGGCGATCCTACAGGTAAAAGCGCCACTCGTCCGCCTCTCAGTCGCGAGGATGTGCTGCGTAACGCTGACACCTACAAAGAGCAGGTGTTCAAGATTCTTGATGAAAGTAAGACTCGGGTTGAATTCAATTCCAGCTGGATGAATACGATCGGAGCGGCCGGCATGATTAAGCTGGCGGGCCAATATACTGTAGCGCGAATGCTGGAGCGTGATGATTTTGACAAGCGCTATAAAGGTAATCAGCCCATTGCTATCCATGAATTTCTCTATCCGTTGGTCCAAGGATATGACTCTGTGGCGCTGGAGGCGGATGTGGAGCTGGGCGGTACGGATCAGAAGTTCAACTTGCTAATGGGTCGGACCCTGCAAAAGACTTACGGCCAGTCGCCGCAAATCTGTCTGACCATGCCGATTTTGGAAGGGTTGGACGGCGTTCAGAAGATGTCAAAGTCCTTGGGTAACTATGTAGGGGTTAATGATGCTCCGGGTGAAATGTACCGTAAGTTGCTCTCACTTCCAGACAGTTTGACTTGGCGCTACTATGAGTTGCTCAGTGCCTGCTCAAATGAGCGCATTGAGGCGTTGAAAGCTGAGGCCGTCGCTTTGGGGTCACCTCAGGAGGCGAAGAAAGCCTTTGCGCTAGAAATGGTAGAACGTTTCCATGGTGTGGAGGCCGCTCAGGCGGCGCCCAAATCTGCTGGCAATCAGATTGCGCTGGGTCATATTCCGGACAATGTGCCTGAGGTAGAGGTGGATATCGGTGAGCAGGAGAGTATTCATATTCTCCCGTTACTTCGAGAGGCAGGGCTTGTTCAGAACGGAAAAGCCGCTAAAGATGTGTTTGGGCGGGGTGCGGTGTATCTGGATGGCGCTCAACTGAATGAAGAGGCATCTTTTTCCCGCGGTGATAGTCATGTGATTCAGGCAGGAAAGAAGAAGATTGCCCGTGTGACGATCAAATAGTAATCTGTGTAGGCCCTTTTTTGACCGGCCTGAGCGGAATTTGAGCGGTTGGCGGGTTTTTTAAAAAAAGTGAGAAAAAGGATTTGACTCCCGGAGTGAAATCTCTAGAATGCGCACTCCTCGAC
>NZ_KI965881.1:0-98902 GCF_000524665.1 Alcanivorax sp. 97CO-5 | reverse complement strand
CCGTACCGTTGGTGCCGGCGTAGTAGCCAAAATCACCGAGTAATTCGTTACCCGGTAATCAGAAAAAGGTCGCTTCGGCGGCCTTTTTTTGTTTATACGGAATTTCGAGAAAATAGCGTTGATCTTCGATCCCTTTTCAATTTTTCCGGATTGTGAGGACGTCCCGGCATTGCTTCACTCGTTTTCGCGCGGGCTTGTCATCATGTAGCTTATTGGTTTTGTCCTCCCTCGCACGATCTATTGCCACCCAGCCGAATTTTCTCATCACCACTTAGAGCTGGTGACATAGACCATACGGATCCGGGATCAGTGGGTCTGGGCCTCTACTGGTTATACCTCTTGCGGTACGAGGGGCACCAGCGCTTGATCCACGCGCCTTGTCGACCGGCGAGGGATCTAGTCTAGTTGCTGCGCAGTCACTCCGTGAGGCGGGATAGGTTGAGGGACAACATCTCAGAGCTGCTCATCGAACACCTCAAAAGTTAATGGTGGTACCCAAATGAATTCCGGTTTCGAATACGGCGGGTGCTGGCACCTTTAATCAAGAGGCGGGCTGGTTGGTAGCCGTTACGCGGGGGCGCGGACTGGAGCTGAATCAGACACACCGAGGCTAGTTATTGGTGCGTTGCTCGCGCTCTCTCATTTCACTCTAATCAGGGCGAACCCTTTTGGTGCCAATTTTGGCGACAAGAGGCTTTACCCTACAAGCCGTAGCGTAATAGAGCTGTTTTTTTACCGCAAGGAAGCGGTTAGCCATTCGGTTAATTGCCAAATCAATTTTTTTATCCCTTGGGATTAGTGGTCGTAAAACTTTTTAGTAAGACCGTTCCCTTTTAGTGTTACCCCTCTACACATTTTACTTTGCCCAGCGTTAGATGGCTTCCATCCGATCAAGTTGCTTTACGGTCATTGTGAGATGCCGTTAACTATTAGGGAAAGGGAATGTCCACTATCTCAATTTTTGGGCTGGGCTATGTTGGCGCGGTCTGCACGGCATGTTTTGCCAAGAAAGGTCACACGGTTATTGGCATGGATGTCAGCGAGGGGAAGGTGGGTCAGGTCCAGCGCGGAGAGTCGCCGATTGTCGAAGAGCAGCTCGCGGAGTTGTTGTCTGAGGGGGTAGCGGAAGGTCGGATTAGCGCGACTACAGATGCCCGGCAGGCCGTGTTCGACAGCCAGGTGTCCTTTATCTGCGTAGGGACGCCCAGCGATGAGAACGGCTTTCTTAATACCTGTTATTTGAAAACGGTGTGTGAGGATATCGGCCTTGCGCTTCGAGACAAAGATGACACTCACCTTGTGGTGATCCGCAGCACGGTGTTGCCAGGACTGGTGCGCGGCGATCTGCTACCGATTCTAGAGAAGGCTTCGGGTAAAAAGGCTGGGGTCGATTTTATGCTGGCAGTAAACCCGGAGTTTCTCCGTGAGTCCACTGCCATCTACGACTTTTTCAATCCGCCGATGACAGTGGTTGGCGGCATCGACGACGAAGCCTCCGACGCCCTTGCTGTACTCTATCAGGGACTAGATGCCCCTATGGTAAAAATGACTATTGAGGAAGCAGAACTGGTGAAATATGCCTGTAATTCCTGGCATGCCACCAAGGTGTCATTTGCTAATGAGATCGGCAATATCGCCAAGCAGGCGGGTGTCGATGGACGTCGGGTCATGGAAGTGGTGTGTATGGACAACAAGCTGAATCTGTCCAGCTACTACATGAAGCCCGGGTTTGCTTATGGTGGCTCCTGTCTTCCCAAGGATGTTCGGGCGTTAAATGCTTGGTGTGACAAGGAGTCATTGACGTCACCACTGTTGGCATCACTGTCTACCAGTAACGATAACCAAGTAGAGCGGGCCATGGCCATGATTCGTGAATCTGGCATGAAAAAGATTGGTCTGCTGGGTCTCAGCTTCAAGCCGGGTACTGATGATTTGCGGGAAAGTCCGCTAATCAGTCTTGCGGCAAAGCTGCTGTCAGAGGGGTACCGCCTGGCTATCTACGATAGCAATGTCAACTATGCCAGCAAGAACAGCCCGGTGGCCGAGCAGCTTTGGAATAGTTATGGCGAGCTGTTCGAGTGTTTAGTCGAAGACATGGATCAACTGGTGGATGGCAGTGAAGTCGTTGTGCTTGGTCATGCTACCCCCACATTCAAGGCGGTGGCAGATACCGTAAATAGTGGCCGTTTGTTGATAGACCTGTGTGGTTACCTGCCAGGAGTGTCCAGCGAAGATCGCCAGGGCATCTGCTGGTAATTGTTATGAAGAACATGGGCGAATGGCTATTGTGGCTATCCGTGGTGATGGGGCTGGCATTACTCATTGATCCCGACTACTTGGACAGTGGCGACAGTAAATTCATCTTGCTGATCGGTGCCATTGGCCTGTGGCGTTACTCCATTGGTGGCTTGCATTTGTTGCGTGGCCTTTGGTTTATGCGAGTAACCTTTCCTGCCATGCGCCGCTGCATCGAGCGGGATCCGCAAAGCTATGCCCCAAGCCATATCTATCTTGTGGTTACCAGCTTTCGTATACCTGCAGACACAACGTGGAATGTGTATGCGAGCGTTTTTCGGGAAGCCGTGAACTGCGGGACTCCGGCTACTGTGGTGGTATCCATTGTTGAGCGTGCAGATGAGAACTTGATCCGCCAGTGTCACCGTGAGTTTGATCAGCAGGGTTGTGTCAAGCTGATCATTTGCCGGGCTCGTGGCACTGGCAAGCGGGATGGTTTGGCTTTGGCATTCCGGGCGGTGAGTCGCACTATGCCGGATAAGGATGCGGTGGTTGGCGTGGTTGATGGCGACACCATGCTGGCGCCAGATTGTGTGCGCGATTCGGTGTGCTTCTTCGGGTTGATGCCAAACTTGGGAGGCCTGACCACCAATGAGCAATGTGTGGTGCGAGGCAGTCGCCTGATGCGTGATTGGCACACCATGCGCTTTGCACAACGACATCTGAATATGTGTTCCATGGCGCTATCGCGCCGAGTGTTGACCATGACCGGTCGCATGTCGTTCTTTCGTGCTGCGGTGCTAACCTCCCCTGAGTTTATCGCCGATGTGGAATCGGATTATCTGGTGCATTGGCGCCTAGGGAAATTCCGCTTTCTTACCGGGGATGACAAGTCCAGCTGGAACGCTCTGATGACACTGGGCTGGGATACCTTTTATGTGCCTGATGCTCACACCCTGACGGTGGAGCATCCGCCTCATCATCGTTTTGTGCCGGCGACATTGCAGTTGATGTTTCGTTGGTACGGCAATTCGTTGCGGCAGAATCTTCGTGCGACTCAGTTAGGTTGGCGGCGTCTGGGTGTCTTCGCGACCTTTGTGCTTTATGACCAGCGCATCAGTATGTGGACTTGCCTAGTTGGCCTGACAGTAGCACTGATGATGGCGTCACTGCAGCACTGGCAGGTGTTTGCGGTGTATGTGTTTTGGATTGCGCTTTCGCGCACCTTGGTGGCAGCACTACTCACGCTGACCTGCCATCCGGTAGGACCTTTGTATCCAGTGCTGCTGTATTACAACCAAATAGTGGGGTCGCTGGTAAAAATTTTCGCGCTGTTTCATCTCGATCGACAAAGCTGGACAAGGCAGAAAACCACTTTGTCCGTACAGAATGCAGGCTTTGATGCAGTCTTCAATCGCATAAGTTCGAAAACGATGTTGTTTGCGGCGGGAAGTGTGTTTGTTTGTTTGATGGTGCTGCTGACCAGCAGCTAAATGCAGCGCGACTGGTTCGGGGGTGGCTCTGTTATAGAAGGGAAGACCATGGAAGAGAATAAGGTTCGTCAGGTGCATGAGTCTCAAGAAGAGCGGCAGCATGTACGAGTAAAGCTGCAGGGAAGTTTGAGGCTGAAGATACAAAGCCCGGTGAAAGGCATCTTTTCGGTGCAAGATGTGTCGTTGGGAGGGCTGTCGTTCATTGCTGGCCAAGTAAGCCTGGCACCGGGCACTTTGTGTCACGGAGAGATCGTATTTCGTCTTGGTCGCGCTAACCTGTCCATGCCCGTGAGCTTCAAGGTGATTTACCGGCAGGATGAGAATCAGCTTGTCGGAGGACAGTACTCCGTCATTGATCAGGAAAATACCGACTTGCTGCGTTTGTTGATCAGCAACCATCTGGCGGGTGAGCTCACCGAGCTGGATGATGTGATCGACAACATGAAGCGTGAAAACTATACAGCGATCCGCAAGAACAACCAGCAGGGCAAGACGCGCACCCTGCGGGATCGTGTCCGCGCCTTGTTCGGGAGTGTGCTGTTCTTTGTGGCCGGTCTGCTGGCCTTCATGTTTGTGGCCTGGAAGCTTTATCAGCATGCCTTTGTAACGCGTGCCGATGATGCCTGGGTGTCGCTGCCAGCCAAGACGGTGTTGATGCCAGAGAATGGTTATGTGCGGCTTCTGCTGCCGGAAGGCGAAACTCGAGTAGAGCAGGGGCAGCCACTGCTGACCGTCTCCTCCCGTTTGGTCTCAAGACTTAATGATGGCGTGGTGCTGGATAGCCTAGATGCCAAACAGATTCGTGCTCTTGTCGATGCGGCGGTCTTTGAGGTGACATTGAACAGCCCCTGTGACTGTGAAATCACCGAGTTGCCTGTAAGAGATGGTGAGTTCGTTCACAAAAACAGTGTGCTGATGAAACTGGTCGATCCTGGCGGTCCAGCCACCATCACTGCGCTGTTCGATGGTAGTGCCCATACACTGGGTGGGGCCATAGGTGATGAGGTGACTGTACGCTATCTGGATGGCGTAACGGACGAGAGCGCTATCATTTCCCAATTAGTTCGTGATGAGGAAAGTGGTTTGCTGCGTATGCAAATTACCGGTGCGCGTGAATTGCCATCCTCCTCCCATAATCAGCCTGTCAACGTTACGGTGCATCCCGCATGGCTTCCCGTACTTTGATTCTCTGCTTGGCCGCAGCGTTGGCCGGGTGCCAGATGCCTGCAGATACCGTGACCGCCCGGTATCTGCTTTCTCAGGGCAACACTGCCGAAGCCCAAGAGCAGCTACGTCAGCTGGCCGAAGCGGGTGATGCCGCAGCCCAAGTGGAATACGGCAAGCTACTGGCGGGGCAGCAGAATGCGGATCCCAGCGAAGCCTTGCAATGGTATCAGCGCGCCTGGCAACAACAGGATTATCGGGCCGGCCCCGCAAGTCTTCGCCTGTTCAAACGTTATCAAGGCAGTCTGGCCTTAGGGGAAGCCCGTGCCCGTGAATTGCTCGTGCCTTTGCGTCCTCAGGAGAACCCGGAGCATCTGCGGTTGGCGCTGAGCATCGCTGCACTATATCCCGGCGCGGCGACGGACGAACAGTGGCAGCGATGGCTGCACCTGTACCGCCGTAGCTGTGTTGTCGACTGTTACTTCGACACCTACGCGGGACGGTATGCCCAGCACCGGGGCGAGTTTGATGAGGCGGAGCGGATTTACGCCCGTGCCCTGCATCGTGACCCCCGTGCAGTGGAATATCTTCAGGATATGCATTGGAAAAATGGTAAGCAGGAACGGTTTGTCGAGATGATGCGGAACTTAGAAGGGGATGTGTCACTGGGCGGAGCCTACTGCCTGCGGGTGGCGACGTTGCTCAAGGCCAATACGACATCTGACGAACATGATCCATCAGTAATGCGATGGTTGCAGCGGGCGGCGGACAACGGGGAGCCTGCGGCCCTGTCCGAGCAGCTGCGTTACATGCTGTCTTGGCCGGAGTTTTATTCCCATCAGGTCTTCATGGACAAAGTGGCGAACCTGATGCCAAAAGATCCAGCCGTTGCCACTTTCTACCGGGCGCAGGGGGACCTGGAACCTTTGTGGTATTCCCTGAAGCCGGAGAGGGCCCGTAGGGATCTCGAGATTCTTGTTGAGCAGGGAATGACCCAGGCGTTAATGGCTTTGGGTTCGCTTTATGAAAGTGGTTTTCTAGGGGAGGCCGATATGGAAAGGGCGATAATGTACTACACCCGCGCAGCAGAAGCTGGATTCGCTCAAGGTGATGCGGCGCTGTCCATTCTGTACCTTTATGGACGAGGGGTGATGCGTGACCCGGTCAAGGCCTATGCGCACAAGGAAGCCAGCAAGGTATTGCTGCCGAGAACGGCCCGGGATGAAACCCGCGAACATCTGCCGTTGCCTGAAAGTCTTCTGCCTGCTGGAAAGCAGGCCGCACAAAATTTGGTTGAGCAGCGTCGTCGCTGGCTGGAGGAGCAGTTCAGTGTCGCGATGTCTTTCTAATTCCGCCAGCTTGCTGCTGATTGTTCTCGCGGGCAATGTCGCCGCTGCGACTCCGCTGCCCATTCATACCTATGATCAACGGCTCTATTTGACTGCAGGAGAGTCGCCAGATTATTTGAAGCCGTACACCGATGATCAGACAGAGCTCAATGGCCTGCTGCGTTATGAACCACGGTATTACTGGCGTAGTGGCGATTCGGAATGGCATCGCTGGGATGCGCAGCTACGCGCCAAGTTATTGGTGGCGACGGGGCGCCCCAGCAGTTTGCAGGCCGACGAGACGGATAGTATCCGTGAGGATGAGCATTACGCTGAACTGCGCGATGCTTGGGTGCGCCGTCGGATGCTGTTTGGGTCGCCTTCCTTGTCACTGGCGCTGGGGCGGCAGTCTTACAAAGATGAGGAAGGGGTGATCTGGGATCTGCCGATGGAGAGTCTGAACCTGGATTATCGGTCGACTCTCTGGCGCGCAAATTTGGCTGTCGGGCAGCAGCTGACGACTTGGCGATCTGATGGCTCCGACCTAGACCCTCGCGATGATGGTATCGTCCGAATGCTCGCTGGAGTGGGTCATCAGTGGAGGCCGGGGCACTGGTGGGATTTGCAGTTGCACTATCAGGATGATACCTCCGGGGATCCAGAGGATAGGCTGGAGGGCCTCATGGATGCGCGGGATTTCACGGGGTACTGGGGTGGGGTGAGATTGCACGGCGAAGGGGGCGAGGCCACTGCAGTGGGATACACCGTAAACGCCCTCTTTCAGCAGGGGGATTTGAAGAGTTATGCCATTGATGGCGATGGGAATCGTGTCGACAGAGAAAACCGGCTACTGGGCTATTTGGTTCAGGGGGAGCTCTACAGTCGGATAGATAGCCTCGACTGGCGCCCGGTATTGGGTGTGCGGGCAGCGACAACGGATGAGCCGAGCCTTAGCGTGAACGATGGCTATTTCCAGAGCCGGGTACAAAGTAATCGCCGCTCTGGTGTGGCAGAGCTTTCCACTGGCGTACTCGGTGATTTGCTTGATTATGAGATGAATAACTTGGCCTATGCAGCGGCCTGGTACCGGCAGCAATTATGGCCCCGAGCAGAAATGGAAGTGCTGACGGGCACCGTACGGCGGCTGAATAACTCTGTGACCGTCAACAGCCCTATCAATAATCCTCTCGTGGATGGGGAAGATCGTTTGGGCAATGTAGTGAATGTGGCGCTAGGTTGGCAGTCTTTTCCCTTGGCATTGTCAGAGCGGCGGCAGATGCAAGTGTCTGCCCGCTTGAGCTACTCAGTGTTCTACATGGGGGAAGCTTACCAACGGCCGGATAAAAATCACCAGCTCCTGTTTGTTGTCGCAGGGAGGTGGTGACGGTGGTTTTCTCGTCTAATCTTTTTGTCTTTCTCTTTCTGCCGCTGTTTTTGGCGGCGTATTACATAACACCGACGCGCTGGCGAAACTGGACTATCCTGCTAGGAAGCTATCTTTTTTATGCTTGGTGGCGGCCGGATTTTCTACTGCTTTTTGTGGCAATTACGCTGTGGAATTATGCCTTTGCTCTGCTGATACAGAAATACCGGGATCACCCTCGTTGTTTTTACTGGTTGTTGCTCGGGGTTACTGGAGACCTGGCTGCACTAGGGTATTTCAAGTATGCCAACTTTGGTGTGGAAAGTATCAGCACGTTAATGCTGTCAGTGGGGCTTAACCCCTTCTTTCTTGAGACGATTATTCTGCCGTTGGGGATTTCTTTTTATACTTTTCAGGCGTTGGCCTACTTGGTAGATGTGTACCGGGGGGATGCCAAACCCACGCGCAGCTTTATCAACTTCGCCGCGTTCATTTCCTTTTTTCCTCAGCTTATTGCTGGGCCGATTCTGCGTTACCGAAATCTTGAGCGACAGTTCGAGAAACGCACCCATTCCATGGCGTTATTTTCTTTGGGGGCCAGTCGTTTCCTGCTGGGATTTATCAAGAAAGTATTGATTGCTGACAGCATCGCGCCAGTGGCAACGTATCTCATGGCCGCCCCTGATCCGGGTTTTGTGGATAGTGTGTTTGGTGTGGTGATATCCAGCCTGCAACTGTATTTCGATTTTTCCGGTTATTCGGACATGGCTATCGGGCTGGGCATGATGATGGGCTTCAAGTTTCAGGAGAACTTTAATCAGCCCTATACCTGCCAAAGTGTCACCGAGTTCTGGCGACGCTGGCACATTACCCTGACTCAATGGCTGCGTGATTATCTCTACCGCCCCCTGAAGAGATCCTTGGGGTGGTCCGTGGCGGTCGCCACGTTTACCACCCTGACTTTGGCAGGGCTGTGGCACGGGGCAGATTTGTCTTTTGTGCTATGGGGAGCTTCGTTGGGTGGGATGATGGTTCTGGAGCGGTGGATAGGCACAGTAACCACCCTGTCGACCCCTTACTCGCTCTGGAAGAACTATCGCACCATGGCTTTCCTGTGGTTTATTTGGCCGTTGTTCCTCGCCGGTAATGTAGATGATGCTTGGCGGATAATGTCAGGCCTGCTCGGCATGAATGGCTGGGGCAGCCTGCACAATCTTTCCTTGTGGGTCTCCCCCATGACGCTGTTCTTTTGTGTGGTGGCGATGTTCTGGGAGCGGGCCAGTGCGTATTACAACAAGCGTTTCTACCTTGGGATCGACAAGAGCAATGTATACCAGGATGTGAGCGGTTGGCGCGTCCCTATTCTGTGGTGTGGTTTTGCGCTTGCGGTGACGCGATTGTCTGCCGAGTCGTTCTCTCCCTTTCTTTATTTTCAGTTTTGACAGGGGGTTGCCATGATTCCTATGAAAAAAGCTTCCTTGATCAATGGCTGGCTCTTCCTGGCGACTATTTTCTCTGGTTTGGTCTCACTCCTCTACCCGGTAGCGCATTTCTTTGGGACGGAAACTGCGGCTTGGGATCAGTTTCGCAAGGGCGAACTGGTGCGCAAGCTGGAGAAGCATGTGGATGAGGTTTTTGTGTTGCGCGAGCCGTCTATTTCCCTATGGGCCGATGCAAGTTTTCTGTTTTTTCATGCAGGACGGCCCGGCGTATTGGTGGGAGAGGATGACTGGCTTTTTACCCGTGAAGAGTATTATTACGACAGCCTCAGTGAGCAGCGGTTAACGAGGAACCTGAACGAGCTGGCGCTGACGGTGTGTGCCCTTGAGCAATTGGGTAAGCAGGTGTTGATGGTGCCGGTACCGGCGAAGAGACGGTTGTATGTGCAGAGGAGTAATCGAGCCGTGTCTCCGGGAATGGATTCTTTGTACCAACGCATCACTTCCTATCTGGGTGAATCCGGCATCACCTGGCTCGACACTCTGCCGTTAATGCAGCATGCCGCTGCCGAGGATGCTGTCTTCATGCGCACGGATACTCACTGGAGCCCGCGCGGGGCCGAGGTAGTGGCCGCCGGGGTGGCCTCAAGGCTGTCGCTGCCGCCGGCGCATCATTACCAGACCCGGGAAGTCGCCGTGGGGGCCTATGAGGGTGATCTGCTTCGCTACTTGCCTACCAGTAACGGTGTTGGGCCGCAGCGTCAGGAGCCGCTGACCCGTTACGAGACCTCAGCGGTTGATCAGGCTCAAGATGCAGACGCTCTACTTGGCGATAACATGCCGCCGGTGGCCCTAGTGGGGACTAGCTACAGCGCTATGGATGAATGGCACTTCCCCGGATTTCTTCGGCAAGAGCTGGGGGCGGATGTGTTGGTCTATGCGCTGGAGGCTCAGGGCCCATTTTCGGCGATGCATGAGTTTATCAACAGCCCTGCAGCCAGGGATGAGCGTGTGAAGTATGTGATCTGGGAGGTGCCTGAACGGGCGCTGATTCAACCAATGGAACCGATTGTAGAGGTGGAACGTCATGCGTGTATGGCTAATGATTCTGACCGTGCTGCTGAGTTTGCCGGGGTGGGCAGCTCAGGACGCTAACGAAGGGCTGTATGAAATGGCTGCACCGCCGAACTCAGCCTTTATACGGGTCATTAATGTGACCGATGAACAGGTGGCCTTGGCGATGGATGACTGGCGTCAGTCTTTGTCTCCCGGGCAAGCGGGAGACTATCTCTACCGCCCTGGGGGCGCCGCTCAGCTGCAAGTTAACGGCAAGCAGTTTGCGTTCGACTTCGCCAAGCGATCGGTGCAGACACTGGTGTTTGATGGCACTTCGTTGGTGCCGCACCAGGACACTTATTTTTCCAGTCGGCTGAAAGCGCTACTGGTAATGTACAACCTGTCAACCCAGCCGGCCACGCTGCAGACCAGCAACGGTGCGGTGAACGTGATCGGACCACTGCCGGCAGGCAGCAGTGATGAGCGACAAATAAACGGGGTGAAAGTGTCCTTGAAGGTGGTTCTCGACAGTGGCGTCGAGCTACCGTTGGAGGAGGTGGTGTTGCAGCGCGGTCGGGTCTATACCGTGCTGGTGACTCAGGGCAGTGGTGGCAGTCAGGCGCGATTGGAGGAAACCCATGTGGCAACTGCGACTCCCTGATTGTGCAACATGGCTAGCCCTGTGCTTATGTCTCGGGCTGGCAGGTGTGTGCTCGGTAGCCGAAGGGAATAATGGAGACGGCGAAGTTTCTGGCCGGCAAATAGAAGAGCGTGATGTTATGCATGGCGCTTTCTTGAAACCCCCGTTCACCTGTGCCGCTCTGTCCGACCCTGATATCTACGCTGAAGGTGTCATGGCCAGTATGCGGCAGCTGGTCGCCGGTGAGCCTTACTGGTTTTTTCGTACCGAAGTGGATTTGCAGCAATCGTTCCCTCTGGATGCGGCCAGTCGGCAGGCGTTTGCTGAACTGGTGGAGCGACTGGAGCGGCGAGGTGTCAGGTTGGTGGTGATGTTGCAGCCGACCCGTGGTCTGATGCACGCGGATGCTCTGGTATCGCCTTGGAAAGAGCGCTACTCGAGGGCTGCCGCGCGGCAGTCTTTCCTGGAAAAGGCGCAAACATTACGCTCGCTAGGGGCAATGGTTGTTGACATGGAGCCAGTGCTAACCGGCAAGCACGAGCAGGAATATTTTTTCCGCCGTGATCACCACTGGACACCCTATGGTGCGCAAGTGAGCGCCAGACAGGTGGCGAAGGCGATGTTGGCGGACCCCGGTATCGATCAACTTGCCGAGATGACGTTTGAAACCCGGCCGGGTATTTTGCTGCGCAAGATGGGCACCATGAATGTGGCGGTCAAAGTCGTCTGCGGCAATGCGTATAACTATCAGTGGGTTCGCGGCAGCGTCACGGTGCCGAAAGAGGGAATGGATAGTGCCGATACCCTGTTCGGTGATGTGGCGACGCCAGCCATCGCTCTGGTGGGCACCAGTAATTCCGATAACCGTGATGATCGCTACAAGAACTACAATTTTCAGGGTTTTTTGCAGCAATACCTGAGTCGTGATGTTGTGAATTTTGCTATGACCGGTGGTGGTGCCACCGGCTCACTGGAAGATGTGCTGCTTTCAGAGGCCTATCAAAATGGTCAGTTCCGTTATCTGATCTGGGAGCTGCCGGTGAGTTATGCCATAGACGACCAGTCAATCTGGCGACAATTACTGCCAGAAGCATCTGGTGGGTGTACGGATAAAACCCTGTTGGCTAGTGATACGGTGACCTTGCCAATATCCGAAGCGGACGAGAGGGCAGAGGTTTTGGCGAATGCCGGGCAACATCGGCGTGTTACGGCGGGCAAGTCCCATCTGTTGCTGGACATGAATTTCTCGGCCAATAACCTCAAGGAATTTTATGTGCTAGCGTATTACGATAATGGTCAGCGCGAGAAAATCCGCATTCGACGCCCTGCTCGTTTGGATACCGGCCGCTTTATGTTGCGTCTGGATCCACCGGGGCGCCAAAGCAATCTGTTATCCGTGCTGCTGGAGTTTGAACAACCGGTAGCTGAGGCGATGAAAGTGGAGACATCACTGTGCGACTACTGAAGGGAATATTGTTGGTGTTGGTTACCGGGTGTTCGCAAGCCTCGTTGGTGCCGCTTTTCGATAGTCAGCCTCTGGATCAGGTTAAGCCCGATGTGCGGGCGCTGAATCGATGTCAGGCTGAGTCTCAGGGGTATCCGCCTTATCCGGGCCAGCTGAAAATGGGCAGCAAGTATGATCAGGGCCAGGCCAGCAAGGATGTGTTGGACGAGAAGGCCGCCCGCCGTTACCAGAGTCAGGTGAGCGCGATCTACAGTTACTTGGCCTTTCTGGGTCAGGTTACGGAATATATGCGCAAACCCGATCCTGCCATTCGCGCGGCGGCGAAGGAATGCTTTTCCATGGCAGTGGCATCTTGGGCTCAAGCGGGCGCGCTTACACAAAAAGACGCCAGTAAGCAGGGGGAGGCAGTTCGGAAATGGTTTTTGTCTGCCTTGGCCATGAACATGATGAAGGCTCAGGCCCTGACGGGCTGGCAAGTGAGTGAGGAGCAGCGCGATTGGTTGAGGTTGCTGGCGGACAGGGTGCAGATTTATGCCACTCCCCGGCGTCAGCGCATGGATCTCTACAATAATCATGATTACTGGTCGTCTTGGGCGGTTATGGCCGCTGGATTGGTGCTTGATGAGCCGGCGCGGCTATCTTGGGCTGAGCAGGGCTACTGGCTGGCCATCGGGCAGATTACGCCCAGAAACGGTGGGGTGGTGTTGCCTCGGGAGGCTGCTCGTGGCAAGCGCGCGGAGGAGTACCATGCTTTTGCAATTACGCCGTTGATATTGATGGCGGAGGCGGGTACTCGCAATGGCTTGCCGCTCTATGAAGGTGATGGTCAACAGCTGCATGCTCTGGCTGCTCAGGTGGTACATTTCTGGGCGCAGGATGGCAAGGGTGTCTCGTTTGCTCAACGGCAGGTGGCCATTGATGATCACAAAATGGCTTGGTGGCCGGTGTATGCCCATCGCTTTCCTGAGCGCCTGCCGTTACCGGCAGACGATGCTGATCGGTTTGGCTCTCGATTCACAGGGGGCTCGTTAGCGGGATTGTGGCAAGCGACTCCGTAAACGGGACGACCACCTCCTGAGTCTGTAACAACGTGGGTAATAGGTCGGCTTCCTTGCCGGCCAGGTTACCTGCCAGATATTTTCCCTGATTGCTGCGATGGCGCAGACTCACTCTCTTTAACTGCAGCGAGCCTTCGCCGCCGGTATGCAAGGCCGCCAGCCGGTTGAGATGCAGGTGCAGCTCCGCCATGTTGCCGGTGATCTGCCGACCGTCTTCTGCTTGAATGGAAATGGCATAGCGCTGATTGTGGCTGATGTCAGCGCTGTTCAGGGTGATGTGCATGCTGCCATCCAGCCGTAGGCCGTCGCTGCCATTGCCGTTCAGGTTCAGTGTATCCATTCGGGTAATCTGTTGTCCGCGCTGGCTTTTGATCTGGATGCCGTATTCTTGGTTATTGAGGCTGGCCACTTGGCTAATGTGTATCTCACCGGTGTGGTCCTCCAGTAACAGGCCACTGCCACCATTATTCTGAAGTTGGCTATCGGCAATAGAAATGGTGCGGTTGCCGCCCGCGCGCAAGCCATGCCCTTTTGAATCGCTGACCTGTAATCGCTCAATGTGGGCTGGGCTGTTGTACAGCACGACTCCCTGCTCTCGGCTGGCACTGATAGAGAGATTGACAATGCTGACGCGGCTGCCTGCTTCTGCGTCTACGCCTCGGTGGAGGTTGCTGAAACGGGAATCGTGAATGAACAGTTGCGCTGGGGCGCCTGCGCCCTGATACCGATGGCGTGCTACGCTGACCCCGTTGGCTCGGTAATCGGCGCGGCCAAGGTCTGCCAAGACGCTATTCTTGATTCGGGTAGTCGAGCCGCCCCAGCCATGGATAAAGCCACTGTTTTGATCGCCGTTACTGGACAGGGAACTGTTCTCAATGAGCAGCTTGCCCCGGTTGATCAGGCAGCCGCCGTGACGACCTTCTATAAACAAAGTGCTGGCGGAGAGGATCAGCCGAGCGCCGGGACCAATTATCAGCGGATAGTGCAGCGTCCAGCCGGATGCTGTTCGGCTAAGAGCGCGAGTGTCCAGCTGGCGAGCCAATTGCGCAAGCGTGTATTCGCCGCCATTAAGGACGATGGCTTGGGGATGGCCTTGTTGATATCGGGCGATCTGTCGGAATAGACCGTTGCTGGCAAAAGTCTCGAGAGGCCAATTGCTGGCTTCGTTTGCGTAAATGGGCGTCAGCTGAACTGCAGCCAGGGCGGGCTGGAATGTCAGCATGACTAACAGTGCAGCGAGAAATGTCTTCATTATGCATTCCGTAGCAGGGTGCTCAGTTCCCCGGTCTTGCTGGCTAGCATTTCCGGATTGGATTAGGTTTCCTCATTCAGGCGGACAAGGAGGGTGGCGCTGAGCGCTAGGCTTACGCCATCGGTGTCATTCTGAATGAAGGCTGGTCGAGTATTTTTCGTAGAGCCAAACGGCTGTCAGGCGCGGGGAAATCGACTCCCTCGGATACCGGATAGCCTTCGGCTCCTGAAGCAGTGGTGGCACTCATCGTACCTCCGTAGAGGGTATCATCCTTGCGCATGTGCTCCTTAGATGAAGGCGTGGCCGCCGTCGGCCTGGAGGTGGAGGGGGGCGACATATGCCTCCTCGGTGCCTCCCAGGCCGGCCGGGCTCATGGCAGAAGCGCCACTTTTTTTGAAGCGTCATCGCGATCGTAGCGATCGCTGATACGGATGATATCGTCTTCACCCAGATAGGTGCCGGACTGGACTTCGATCAGTTCGAGAGGAATGCGGCCTGGATTCTCCAATGAATGCACTTCGCCGATAGGAATGAAGGTGGACTGGTTCTCCGCAACCAAGTACGTCTTCTCCCCGCAGGTAACTTTGGCAGTACCAGAAACCACAATCCAGTGCTCGGCCCGGTGGTGGTGCATCTGTACAGAGAGCTGTTCGCCGGGTTTTACGGTTATGTGCTTCACCTGATAGCGATTGCCTTTGTCCAAGGAATCGTACTTGCCCCAGGGGCGGTGAACAAGGCGGTGATTCTCTGTTTCTGGTCGTTTGCGAGCCTTGAGGGTGTCGGTAATGCGTTTTACTTCCTGGGCCTGACTCTTGTGGGCCACCAGAATGGCATCCGGGGTGTCTACGACCACCAGGTCTTCTACGCCTAGCAGGGCAACGAGGCGATCGTCGCTAATGGCTAGATTATTGCTGCTCCCATGGGTAATGATATCGCCGCGCAGATGATTGCCGTCGCCATCTTTGTCGAGATGATCCCACAGGGATTGCCAGGAGCCTAGGTCATTCCAGAGTAGCTCTACAGGCACCACAGCTCCGTCAGCGGTGTGCTCCATAATGGCATAGTCGATGGACAGTTCTTCGCAGCGGGCGAAGCTGGGTTCATCTAAGCGAATAAAATCAAGGTCGGCCTCAGCCTGAAGCAAGGAGTGAGTGCAGTGGGCTAGCATATGTGGATGCCGTTCACGCAATTCCTGTAAATAGCGTTCAGCTCGGAACAAGAACATGCCGCTGTTCCATAGATAGTTGCCGTCATCCAGGAACTGTTGCGCGGTGGGAGCGTCTGGTTTTTCCACAAAGCGTTCAATCAGATGGTGTTTCCCTCGGGCTTCCCCCATGCAGATATACCCATATCCGGTTTCTGGTCGGGTTGGTTGTATGCCGAAGGTGACGAGCAAACCGGTTTCAGCTGCTTCGCAGCCGACGTTGATCGTTTCCTCGAGCGCCTCCGGGTTACGGATAGCATGGTCTGCAGGGCAAACAAAGATTTTCGCATTGGTGTTGCGTTGGCGAGCCTGAAGTGCGGCCAGAGCCACAGCTGGTGCGGTATTGCGCCCGCAGGGCTCAAGCAAAATGTCGGCCTCGATGCCAATATCTTGAAGTTGTTCTGCAACCAGAAAGCGGTGCTCTTGATTACAGACAACAATAGGGCGTACAGCGCGTAATTCTGCGGGGAGGCGCAGGATCGTGGCTTGCAGCATGCTGAATTCGCCATTCAGGCGCAGCAACTGCTTGGGGTAATGAGAGCGAGAAAGCGGCCACAGGCGTGAGCCGGTGCCGCCGGCAATAATGACTGGAATCAGCATCAGCGATTTCTTCCTTCCTATCTAGCAAGCCCACAAAATGGTGGGGGTGGTGCACAAGCGTGCTCCTGACCACCAAACATGCGCCGTTGCTGGTGATACAGGGAAGGCCGGTGCCGCAGGTTTTACGAAATTACGTACGCATGGATAATTTGGTAACGCCCCGAAAGGAGTAGTTTTAGGATGCAGTGCTCCTCCTAACGGCTAATTTGCACTTTGATTGAAATTACCCCTTGCAAAGATAGAGGGGGCTCTCTATTATTCGCCCCCTGTCTTCGGGCAGAACCAACCGGGGCATTGTTCCCGGGCTTGTTTTGATACCACTCACCTATCAATAGTGATTAGGTAAGTGGGCTTTTTGCCATATAATATGTGGCTCGAAACGGTCTGGAGTTTGTTAGCTATGGCTAACCAAAGAATCCGTATTCGTCTCAAGGCCTTTGATCATCGTCTGATTGATCAGTCTGCCCAAGAGATTGTGGATACGGCCAAACGGACAGGCGCGCAAGTAACGGGGCCAATCCCGCTGCCTACGCGTAAAGAACGCTTTACAGTGCTGGTCTCTCCGCACGTAAACAAAGATGCGCGAGATCAGTATGAGATCCGCACCCACAAGCGGCTGGTTGATATTGTCGAGCCTACGGATAAGACCGTAGACGCGCTGATGAAACTGGATCTGGCTGCTGGTGTGGACGTGCAGATCAGCCTGGGTTAACAACGGGCGGGTTTATCCCGACAGGTTGTGAAGAGGTAAACAATGGCGATTGGTGTGATCGGTCGAAAATGCGGCATGACCCGGGTCTTCACTGAAGAAGGTGTCAGTGTGCCGGTGACTGTGATTGAGGTTGGCCCTAACCGGGTTTCCCAGGTCAAGACCGAAGAGTCGGATGGCTATCAAGCCGTGCAGGTAACTGTCGGTGAGCGCCGTGCCAGCCGCGTGACTAAGGCGCAAGCCGGTCATTTCGCGAAAGCTGGTGTTGAGGCGGGCCGTGGTGTCTGGGAATTCCGTGCTGAAGCTGGTGAGTTTGAGGCGGGTTCTTCGGTGACTGTTGAGGGGTTTGAGGCTGGCCAGATGATTGATGTCACTGGTACCTCCAAGGGTAAAGGATTTGCTGGCGGTGTTAAGCGCTGGAATTTCAGTACCCAGGACGCCACTCACGGTAACTCCTTGTCTCACCGTGCTCCGGGTTCTATTGGTCAAAACCAGACCCCGGGTCGAGTGTTTAAAGGCAAGAAGATGGCCGGTCATCTGGGTGCAGAGCGTGTCACCGTCCAGAATTTGGAAGTGGTGCGTGTCGATGCTGACAAGAATCTGTTGCTGGTTAAAGGTGCGGTCCCCGGTGCTACCGGTGGTGATGTGATCGTGCGTCTGGCAGTGAAGGCGAAGGCCTGAAAGAGGAATAGAGGATGAATCTCAATACTGCCTCTGGAGGTACCGTTACCGTTTCCGAAGTCGCCTTCGGCAAGGACTTTAACGAGCCTCTGGTTCATCAGGTTGTGACTGCGTTTCTGGCTGGTGCCCGTCAGGGTTCTAAGGCTCAGAAAAACCGTTCCGATGTGAGTGGTGGTGGTCGTAAGCCGTGGCGTCAAAAAGGCACTGGCCGTGCGCGAGCGGGTACGATTCGTAGCCCGATCTGGCGTGGCGGCGGCAAGACTTTTGCTGCGGTACCGCGGGACCACTCTCAGAAAGTGAACCGTAAAATGTACCGCGGTGCGCTGCAGTGCATTATGTCTGAGCTTGTTCGTCAGGAGCGCTTGGTTGTTGTTGATGAGTTTACTGTGGACTCGCCGAAGACCAAAGCTGTTGCGGCAAAGCTGAAAGGTATGGAGCTGACTAGCGTGCTCATCGTCACTGACAATGTTGACGAGAACCTGTTTATGGCTTCACGTAATTTGCCGAAGGTTGATGTGCGCGATTCTCAGGGCGTTGATCCGGTGAGTCTGATTGCTTTCGAGAAGGTGCTGATTACTGTGCCGGCTCTGAAGAAGCTTGAGGAGGCCCTGGCATGAATCAAGAGCGTATTTTGCAGGTGCTGCGTGCGCCGCATGTTTCTGAAAAGGCCACTGTTCAGGCTGATCAGAACAACACCTTTGTATTTAAGGTTGCTAAAGATGCGAGCAAGCTGGAAATAAAAAAAGCAGTAGAAGCGCTTTTTGAAGTGAAAGTTGAAGCTGTTCGTACCGCCAACATGAAAGGCAAGTCCAAATTCTTTGGTCGCGTAGCGGGTAAGCGCGTTGACTGGAAGAAGGCCTATGTTTCCCTCGCGGAAGGCCAGGACATTGACTTCCTGGGCGCAGAGTAAGGAAGGGAGTAAGGAATAATGGCGATTGTAAAGTGCAAGCCGACTTCTCCGGGCCGCCGCTTTGTAGTCAAGGTGGTCAACGAAGATCTGCACAAAGGTGCTCCCTACGCGCCACTGTTAGAAGCCAAGGCGAAAAACGGTGGTCGTAACAACAACGGTCGTATTACCACTCGTCATAAGGGTGGCGGTCACAAGCAGAAGTATCGTGTGATCGATTTCCGTCGTAACAAAGACGGTATCGCCGGTGTTGTTGAGCGCCTGGAGTATGACCCGAACCGTACCGCGCATATTGCGCTGGTGAAGTACTTGGACGGTGAGCGTCGATACATTCTGGCTCCTAAAGGGCTGAAAGCAGAAGATCGTATCCAGTCCGGTGAAGATGCACCGATTAAGCTGGGTAACGCACTTCCGCTGCGTAATATTCCGCTAGGTTCCACTATCCACAATGTGGAAATGAAGCCTGGGAAAGGTGGTCAAATTGCTCGATCTGCAGGGACTTCCGTGCAGCTGTTGGCAAAAGATGGTCAGTATGTGACTCTGCGTCTGCGCTCCGGCGAGATGCGCAAAGTTCATGCTGACTGCAAGGCTACCATCGGTGAAGTATCCAACAGTGAGCACAGCTTGCGCTCATTGGGTAAGGCGGGCGCTAAGCGCTGGCGGGGTGTTCGACCTACCGTTCGCGGTGCGGCGATGAACCCGGTAGACCATCCACATGGTGGTGGTGAAGGGCGCAGCTCTGGTGGCCGTCATCCGGTTACACCTTGGGGTGTTCCGACCAAAGGCTACAAGACCCGTACAAACAAGCGCACGACCAAAATGATTGTGCGTGACCGTCGTAAGTAAGGGATAGAGAGAGGTTCAGGCTGTGCCACGTTCACTGAAAAAAGGTCCTTTTGTGGATCACCACCTGCTAGGCAAGGTGGAAGATGCGGTGGAAGCCGGCTCCCGTAAGCCGATTAAAACCTGGTCTCGCCGCTCCATGATCATTCCGGAGATGGTGGGCCTGACTATTGCGGTATATAACGGCAAGCAACATGTGCCGGTAATGGTTTCCGAGCATATGGTTGGCCACAAGCTGGGTGAATTTGCCCTGACCCGCAATTACCGCGGGCATGCCGTGGACAAGAAGGCTAAGCGATAAGGTGACAGTTATGGCTACTGAAGTTGCAGCCCGTCTGCGCGGTGCAAGAATTTCGGCTCAGAAAGCCCGCCTCGTAGCTGACCAGGTCCGTGGCCTGGAGGTTGAGAAGGCGCTGAATCTTCTGGAATTCAGCCCGAAGAAGGCGGCAAAAATCGTTAAGAAAGTGCTGGAGTCCGCGATTGCAAATGCGGAAAACAACGACGGCGCTGACGTAGATGAGCTGAAGGTGTCCACGGTATTCGTGGATGAAGGTATGACGATGAAACGGATTCGTCCGCGGGCCAAAGGCCGTGCAGACCGTATCCTAAAGCGTACTTGCCACATTACTGTGAAAGTCTCAGAAGGTCAGGAGTAACCAGATGGGTCAGAAAGTTCATCCGGTCGGTATTCGCCTTGGCATTGTCAAAGAGCATAATTCGCTTTGGTATGCCGGACCGAAGTCTTATTCAGACTGCCTGGTTACCGATCTACAAGTGCGTGAATATCTTTTTAAGCGCCTTAAAAGTGCATCGGTAAGCCGTATCAAGATCGAGCGTCCTTCTGAAAACGTTCGCATCACTATTGCTACTGCGCGTCCGGGTATTGTTATTGGCAAGAAAGGTGAAGACGTTGAGCGTCTGCGTCGGGATGTTGCGGCCAAGATGGGTGTGCCTGTGCACATCAATATCGAGGAAGTACGCAAGCCTGACTTAGATGCCCGCTTGGTAGGTGACAATGTCGCCGGCCAGCTGGAGCGTCGAGTTATGTTCCGCCGCGCTATGAAGCGTGCGGTACAGAACGCCATGAAGTCTGGTGCTGAAGGTATTCGTATTCAGTTGTCCGGTCGTTTGGGTGGTGCAGAGATTGCGCGTACCGAATGGTACCGCGAAGGCCGAGTGCCGCTGCATACTTTGCGTGCTGACATCGACTACGCAAGCGTACGTGCTGAAACCACTTACGGCACCATCGGTGTGAAGGTCTGGATCTTCCGCGGCGAAGTGCTTGGTGGCATGGAGCAGGTACAGGAAGAGCAGAAGCAGTCCAAGGGCGCGAAGAAGCGCGGCCGCGGTTAAAGGGTAACGAACGATGTTGCAGCCGAAGCGTACCAAATTCCGGAAAGTGATGAAGGGCCGTAACCGTGGCCTGGCACAGCGGGGCAGCAAGGTGTCTTTCGGCACCATTGGCCTGCAGGCGACTGGTCGTGGCCGTATTACTGCGCGCCAGATCGAAGCAGCCCGACGTGCAATGACCCGCCATATCAAGCGGGGCGGTAAAATTTGGATCCGGGTATTTCCGGACAAGCCGATTACCAATAAGCCTCTTGAAGTGCGGATGGGTAAAGGTAAAGGTTCTGTAGAGTACTGGGTTGCTCAAATTCAACCCGGGAAAATGCTTTACGAAATGGAAGGTGTGTCAGAAGACGTTGCGCGTGAAGCGTTCCGTCTGGCCGCGGCCAAGCTGCCGGTAAGCACCCGTGTCGTTACTCGGACGGTGATGTAAGCCATGAAAGCGAGCGAGCTGAAAGAAAAGAGTGTCGAGGAGCTGCAGCAGACGCAAATCGAGCTGCTTGAGGAACAATTCAAGCTGCGTATGAAGAGCGCGTCCGGTCAGATTTCTAAAACCCATGAGCTTGGGACGGTTCGCCGCAATATTGCGCGCGTAAAGACCATTCTGAGAGAGAAACAGGGTAACTAGTCATGGCAGAGGCGAACACAATGCGCCGGACCGCTACCGGCAAAGTCATCTCTAATAAAGGTGACAAAACTATCACTGTGTTGGTAGAGCGCCGGGTTCAGCACCCGATTTACGGCAAGATCATCAAGCGTTCCACTAAACTGATGGCGCATGATGAAGAAAATCAATGTCGTGAAGGTGACCTGGTCACCATCGAGGAGTGCCGGCCGCTGTCTAAGCGTAAAGCTTGGATGCTGGTTAACGTAGTTGAACAGTCTAAGGCCTAAACGGACCGTTGCTGTGGCTGCCTGTAAGGGCAGAGTTGGAGAGATTAAGCGATGATTCAGACCGAAAGCATGCTCGAGGTTGCTGATAACAGTGGCGCCCGTCGAGTACAGTGCATCAAAGTGCTGGGTGGTTCTCACCGCCGCTATGCAGGCATTGGTGACATCATCAAGGTCACAGTAAAGGAAGCGATTCCTCGCGGCCGTGTCAAGAAAGGCGACGTGATGACCGCTGTGGTTGTTCGTACCCGTAAAGGTGTACGTCGTCCTGACGGATCTTTGATTCGTTTTGATGAAAATGCCGCCGTGTTGTTGAACAACAACAAAGCACCGGTTGGTACTCGGATCTTCGGCCCAGTAACGCGCGAGCTGCGTACTGAGCAATTTATGAAGATCATTTCCCTGGCACCTGAAGTTCTGTAAAGGCGGGTGAAGGTAATGCTCAAGATTAAGCGTGATGACGAAATCATCGTAATTGCGGGAAAGGACAAAGGTAAGCGTGGCTCTGTTCAGCAAGTTCTGGACAATGGTCGCCTCATCGTTGCTGGCGTTAACATGGTCAAGAAGCATGTTAAAGCCAATCCTAACCGTGGTACTCAAGGCGGCATCGTAGAACAGGAAGCATCGCTAAACGCTTCCAACGTTGCCATCTGGAATCCCAAGACGCAGAAAGCGGATCGTGTGGGCTTCCGGTTTGAAGACGGCAAAAAAGTTCGCTTCTTCAAGTCCAACGGCGAAGCGCTGTAGGTTAGGTGACCCATGAGTGATCTGAAAAAGATTTATCAAGACGAAATCGCGCCCAAGCTGAAAGAAGAGCTTGGTCTCGGTAACATCATGGAAGTGCCGAAGATCACCAAGATCACCCTTAATATGGGTGTTGGTGAAGCTTCTGCGGATCGTAAAGCGATGGAAGGTGCTTTGTCGGATATGACGGCCATTTCTGGTCAGAAGCCGCTGGTAACCAACGCGCGGAAGTCTGTTGCAGGCTTCAAGATCCGTGAAGGTTGGCCGATTGGCTGCAAGGTGACCATGCGCAATCAGAGAATGTATGAATTCCTTGAGCGTCTGGTTTCTGTTGCCATTCCACGTATTCGTGACTTCCGTGGTTTGAATCCGAAATCCTTCGATGGCCGGGGCAACTTCTCCATGGGTCTGCGTGAGCAGATCGTGTTCCCGGAAATCGATTTCGACAAGGTCGATAAGCTGCGTGGTATGGATATTACCATTACCACTACAGCCAAGACTGATGACGAAGCACGGGCGCTGCTGCGCGCCTTCAACTTCCCGCTGAAGGGCTAAGAGGATTTATCATGGCTAAAGAATCCATGAAAAACCGGGAAGCAAAACGCACAAAGCTGGTTCAGCGTTTTGCCGCCAAGCGCTCAGCGCTTAAGGCGATCATCCAGGATCCCAATGCAGAACCTGAAGCGAAGTGGGATGCTCAGCTTCAGCTGCAAAAATTGCCGCGCGATTCTTCTCCGGTTCGTCAGCGTAATCGCTGTCGTCTAACCGGTCGTCCGCACGGTTACTACCGCAAATTCGGCCTTAGCCGGATCAAGCTGCGTGAAGCAGCGATGCGCGGTGACGTTCCAGGTCTGGTTAAAGCCAGCTGGTAATAAGCCAAGATTTTAGGTAGCGGAGCGATTGCGGCATGAGCATGCAAGATACCCTGGCGGATATGTTTACACGTATCCGTAACGCCCAGATGGCCAAGAAAGTACAGGTAGAGATTCCTGCTTCAAAAGCAAAGGAAGCTGTTGCCAAAGTACTGAAGGACGAGGGCTACATCGCAGGTTACGAAGTAACTGGCGATAAAAAACCGGTAATGACGGTTGAGCTTAAATATTACGAAGGCAGTCCGGTGATCGAGAAGATTGCACGGGTAAGCCGTCCTGGTCTGCGGGTTTATAAGTCCGCGGGTGAGATCCCCAAGGTTAAAGATGGCCTTGGTGTTATGATCGTATCCACTAATCAGGGCATTATTTCTGACCGCGCAGCGCGCAAAGCCAATATTGGTGGCGAGCTGATCTGCGAAGTGTCCTAACAGAAGCGGCGTAGACAGGTTAGGTGCAGCAATGTCTAGAGTAGCAAAAAGTCCGGTAAATCTGCCTAAAGGCGTCGAGGTTAAAATCGATGGCCAAAAAGTCGCTGTAAAAGGTGGCAAAGGCAGCCTGGAGCATGAAGTTCACGAGCTGGTAGCAGTGTCCTTGGAAGATGGCGTGGTGTCGGTTAAACCCCACGACGACTCTCAGAAGGGCTGGGCGTTAGCTGGAACCACGCGTGCTCTGCTGAATAACATGGTAACCGGCGTTGCCGATGGGTTTGAGCGTAAGCTTCAACTCTTGGGTGTTGGTTACCGCGCGCAGGCTCAGGGCAAGGTTCTTAACTTGACCCTCGGTTTCTCCCATCCGGTGGCTTACCAATTGCCAGAAGGGATTACCGTTGAAACTCCGAGCCAGACAGAAATTGTCATTAAAGGCATTGATAAGCAACTGGTAGGTCAAGTTGCTGCCAATGTTCGGGCCTTCCGTCCGCCTGAGCCTTACAAGGGCAAAGGGGTGCGCTATGCTGATGAGCAAGTGCGCCGTAAGGAAGCCAAGAAGAAATAATCGTCGAGATTGATGCCATGAAAGACAAAAAAGTTGCACGTCTACGCAGGGCCAAACGCACTCGTCTGAAGATTCGCGAGTTGGGTGAAGTTCGCCTTTGCGTACATCGTACCCCGCGTCATATTTATGCGCAGGTAATCTCTGCGGCAGGCGACCAGGTGTTGGCTTCTGCCAGCACAGTGGAGAAAGATTTGCGTGCTGACGCTACCGGCAACGCTGATGCAGCGACCAAAGTTGGTCAGATCATCGCTCAGCGTGCTAAAGAAGCGGGCATTGAGCGCGTAGCCTTTGACCGTTCTGGTTTTAAATATCACGGTCGCGTAAAGGCGCTGGCTGATGCCGCGCGTGAAAACGGGCTTGAATTCTAAGGGTGCTTGGTTATGGCGAAGGTTGATCCCAACGAAGGTCTGCAGGAAAAACTGGTTCAGGTAAACCGGGTTGCTAAAGTAGTAAAAGGCGGCCGGATTTTTGGTTTTACCGCGTTGACTGTAGTGGGTGACGGCAAGGGTAAAGTTGGCTTTGGTCGTGGTAAGGCGCGTGAAGTGCCTGCTGCTATCCAGAAAGCCTTAGAAGCTGCCCGCCGCAACATGATTCAGGTGGAGCTGAATGGCACCACCATCCAGCACCCAATGAAGGCCCGTCATGGTGCCTCTAAGGTGTACATGCAGCCGGCCGATGAAGGTACCGGTGTGATTGCCGGCGGTGCTATGCGCGCCGTACTGGAAGTCGCAGGCGTTCAGAACGTACTGGCCAAGTGCTACGGCTCCACAAACCCGGTAAACGTGGTTCGGGCTACCTTCAATGGTCTGAAATCCATGGCTTCTCCGGAATCTGTGGCTGCCAAGCGTGGCAAGTCTGTTGATGAGATTCTGAACTAAGCGCAGATAAGCGGAATCGATACGATGGCTGAAAAGATCAAGGTAAAGCTGGTTAAGAGCACCAACGGCCGGCTTGAAAAGCATAGGGCTTGTGTGCGTGGTCTCGGTCTGCGCCGCATTGGCCACACCGTTGAAGTTGAAGATACCCCGTCAGTGCGCGGCATGATTAACAAGGTGTCGTACCTGGTGCAGGTAGAGGGAGAATAAGTGATGCGTCTTAATGATTTGCATCCCGCTGAAGGTTCCCGTCCGGAAGGTAAGCGCGTAGGTCGCGGTATCGGTTCCGGCTTGGGTAAGACTGGTGGCCGTGGTCATAAAGGTCAGAAGTCTCGCTCCGGTGGTTCTGTAAAGCCCGGTTTCGAAGGTGGTCAAATGCCGCTGCAGCGTCGTGTGCCGAAGTTCGGTTTCACGTCCAAGTTGGCAATGGGTACCGCTGAGGTCCGTCTAGCTGAACTAGCGAAAGTGGAAGGTGACGTGATCGATCTGGCTTCTTTAAAAGCAGCCAACATTGTTCGTCGTGACATGAAGCGCGCTAAGATTGTTCTGCAAGGTGAAATCGATCGCGCAGTGACCGTTCGTGGTGTTGGCCTTACTAAAGGCGCCCGTGAAGCGGTTGAAAAAGCTGGCGGTAAAGTCGAAGAGTAAGGCTGCGCTTTATGGCGAAGAATCGCGCTCAAACACTAAATGGTGGTGCGCCCAAAGCAGACGGTAACGCAATGCGTGAACTCTGGCGGCGTATCGGTTTTCTGTTGGGCGCCTTGGTGGTGTTCAGGGTCGGGGCGCATATCCCGGTCCCGGGCATGAACCCGGAAGCGTTGCAACAGATGTTCAACAACAACCGGGACACCATTCTTGGCCTGTTTAACATGTTCTCTGGTGGCTCACTGGAGCGCATGAGTATTTTTGCGTTGGGCATTATGCCCTATATCACGGCTAGCATTGTTATTCAGCTGATGACTGCTGTGGTACCAACCCTAGAACAGCTTCGCAAAGAAGGTGAACAGGGGCGGCGTAAAATAACCCAATACACACGTTACCTAACGGTGGTTTTGGGGGCGATCCAGTCTTTTGGCATGGTTGCCGGTCTCAATAGCCAAGGCATTACACTGCTGCCGGAGACGGCCAGCACTATGCAGCTTGCCAGCTTCTATTTTGTTGCTGTCAGCACATTGGTTACTGGTACCGTTTTCCTGATGTGGCTGGGTGAACAAATTACAGAGCGCGGTATCGGCAACGGTATTTCCATGCTGATTTTCGCCTCTATTGTGTCAGGCCTGCCTGGTGCGGTAGCACAGACCTTTGAGTCCGCGCGAACCGGAGATCTGAGCCTGATCATGATGTTGTTTGTGTTCCTGGTTGCCATGGCCGTGATTTTCGGTGTGGTCTATGTGGAACGTGGACAGCGTCGTATTACCGTAAATTACGCACGTCGCCAACAAGGCCGTCGAGTGTATGCGGCGCAGCAGAGTCATCTGCCGCTGAAAGTGAACATGGCAGGCGTTATTCCTGCGATTTTTGCCAGCTCAATACTATTGTTTCCGGCGTCATTGACCCAGTGGTTCAGTGACTCCAATCCGGATTCTTGGTGGGGTCAGGCATTGCGCAATGTGAGTGAAGCTCTGCTGCCGGGTACGCCGCTGTATATTTTGCTGTTTACCTTGGCAATTGTATTCTTTTGCTACTTTTATACAGCGCTGGTGTTTAATCCGAAGGATGTCGCTGACAACCTGAAGAAATCCGGCGCTTATATTCCGGGCATTCGCCCGGGCGAGCAGTCCGCTCGCTATATCGACACAGTGATGGGCCGTTTGACTCTGATCGGTGCGGTATACATGACGCTGGTGTGCTTACTGCCGCTGGGTCTGCAAGCTGTTGCCAATGTGCCCTTCTACTTGGGTGGTACCTCTTTGCTGATCGTCGTGGTTGTGGTTATGGACTTCTGGTCACAGGTTAATTCGCACCTGACGTCCACCCAGTACGAGAAGTTGATGAAGAAATCCAACCTGAAAGGGTATGGTGGCACCGGTCTGGTGCGTTAACGAACGAGGCGAGTGCGATGAAAGTTCAGGCTTCTGTAAAGAAGATCTGCCGTAACTGCAAAGTGATCCGTCGTAAGGGGCGTGTCATGGTGATCTGCAGTGCCGAACCCCGGCACAAGCAGCGCCAAGGTTAAGGTTTTAGTCTTCTTTTAAGTGTTTGGTTGAAATTCAGTCGGCGTAGCGCTAGACTCTGCCGCCTTTCGGCGCCTATGAGCCTGGCGCCACCCGTTTTGTGAATCGGAGATATTCGGATGGCCCGTATTGCAGGCGTTAACATCCCGGAAAATAAGCACACGGTGATTTCTCTCACCTACATCTTCGGGATCGGTCGTACCCGTGCAGAATCTATCTGTGCAACGACCGGTATTGAGCAGACCGCGAAAGTTCGCGAGCTGACCGGTGAGCAACTTGACGCCATTCGTGGCGAGGTTGCCAAGTTCTCTACCGAAGGTGACCTGCGCCGGGAAATCAACATGAACATCAAGCGTCTGATGGACCTCGGTTGTTACCGTGGTATTCGCCATCGTCGCGGCTTGCCGCTTCGCGGTCAGCGTACCAAGACCAATGCGCGTACCCGTAAAGGTCCGCGTAAACCGATTCGCAAATAAGCTGAATTAGACAGCGGCTGGATTTGGATAGGCATTATGGCTAAGTCAAAGAAAGATAGTGGCGCACGTCGTAAGAAGGTAACGCGTACCGTTGCAGACGGTATCGCCCACGTGCACGCTTCCTTCAATAACACCATCATCACAATCACTGATCGTCAGGGCAATGCGTTGTCTTGGGCGACTTCTGGTGGTGCTGGTTTCCGTGGTTCCCGTAAAAGTACCCCGTTTGCTGCCCAGGTGGCGGCTGAGAACGCGGGTAACGCAGCGAAGGACTACGGTCTGAAAAATCTTGAAGTGCGGGTGAAAGGCCCAGGTCCGGGTCGTGAATCTTCTATTCGTGCCCTGAATGGCTGCGGTTACAAGATCACCCATATTGAGGACGTAACGCCGATTCCCCATAACGGTTGCCGTCCGCCTAAAAAGCGTCGCGTGTAACGGGAGTTAGAGCAAGATGGCAAGATACATCGGTCCCAAGTGCAAGCTTTCCCGTCGAGAAGGCACTGATTTGTTCCTGAAGAGTGGTATTCGCCCTCTGGAATCTAAGTGTAAAGCTGACCAGGCTCCTGGTCAGGCTGCTGGTGCGAGCGGCCGCCGCCCAGCACGGTTGTCTGACTACGGCGTGCAGCTGCGCGAGAAGCAAAAAGTTCGTCGTACCTATGGTGTGTTAGAAAAACAGTTCCGTAGCTACTATAAAAAAGCCGCTGCCTCTAAAGGTGCTACAGGCGAAGTTCTGCTGCAGCTTTTGGAAGGGCGTCTGGATAACGTGGTTTACCGTATGGGCTTTGGCTCTACTCGTTCCGAAGCGCGTCAACTGGTTAGCCATCGTGCCATTCTGGTTAACGGTCAGTCCGTGAATGTTGCTTCTTACCAGGTTAAGCCTGGCGATCAGATCAACGTTCGTGAGAAGTCCAAGAACCAGCTGCGCGTGAAAAACGCCATGGAGCTCGCTCAGCAGCGTGGCTTTATGCCGTGGATTGAAGTTGATGATAAGAAGCTGGAAGGTACCTACAAGGCTAAGCCTGAGCGTATCGACCTGCCTGCCGAGATCAACGAAAATCTGATCGTCGAGCTGTACTCCAAGTAAGGACTGCCTGAGGGATCTCTATGACCGCCGTGAACGACTTTCTCACGCCCCGCTCGATCGCGGTCAACGCGATCAACCAGACTCACGCTAAAGTGGTTCTGGAACCGCTGGAGCGTGGTTTTGGGCACACCCTGGGGACTGCGCTGCGCCGCATCTTGATCTCCAGCATGCCTGGCTGTGCGATCACCGAGGTGGAAATCGACGGTGTGCAGCATGAATACTCTTCCATTGAAGGGGTGCAAGAAGATGTGATCAATATTCTTCTTAACCTCAAAGGCGTTGCCTTAAAAATGGAAGATAGCGAAGAAACGACCCTTGAGCTGGTCAAGAAAGGTCCTGGTGTCGTTACCGCGAATGATATCCAGCGTGATCACAGCGTTGAGATTGTTAACCCGGATCACCTGATCTGTACGATTACTGGCGACACCGAACTGCGTGTGAAGCTGAAAGTACAGAAAGGACGCGGTTATGTCGCAGCGGATTCCCGTCAGTCTGAAGATGACGAAACCCGCGGAATTGGCCGTCTGCAGCTGGATGCCAGCTACAGCCCAGTTCGTCGTGTCGCGTATGTGGTCGAAGCGGCACGTGTTGAGCAGCGTACTGATTTGGACAAGCTGGTCATTGATCTGGAAACAGACGGTACCATTGAGCCAGAAGAAGCGATTCGTCGTGCAGCAACAATTCTGCAGCAGCAAATTGCGGTGTTTGTAGATTTGGAACAGGATGCCAAGCCTGAGCCGAAGCAAGAACGTGAGGAGATCGATCCTATCTTGCTACGCCCGGTTGATGATCTTGAGCTAACGGTTCGCTCCGCTAACTGTTTGAAAGCGGAAAACATCTACTACATCGGTGATCTGGTACAGCGTACCGAGGTCGAGCTGCTGAAAACCCCGAACTTGGGTAAGAAGTCGCTGACCGAGATTAAAGATGTGCTGGCCTCTAAAGGGCTTTCACTGGGTATGCGTCTGGAGAACTGGCCACCGGTCAGCCTTCGCGACGATGACCGGTTGAACGCCAAGTTGCGCTAATTAGTTGTTGTGGACGCTGTGAAGCGCCCCTGAACATAGGAACAGAATCATGCGTCATCGCAAAAGCGGCAGAAAACTGAACCGGAACAGCTCTCATCGTCAGGCGATGTTCCGTAACATGGCTGTGTCTCTGCTGGAGCACGAAGCGATCAAGACCACGTTGCCGAAGGCTAAAGAGCTCCGTCGTGTGGCTGAGCCGCTGATCACTTTGGCCAAGGAAGACTCAGTTGCAAACCGTCGTTTAGCTTTCGACCGTACCCGTTCTAAGGAAATGGTTGGTAAGCTTTTCAACGAACTGGGGCCTCGTTACCAAGAGCGTCCGGGTGGCTACATCCGCATTCTTAAGATGGGTTTCCGTGCGGGCGATAACGCACCGATGGCCTATGTTGAGCTTGTTGACCGTCCTGAACTGGTTGACGCTGACGAAGAGTAAGCGTTAATTGTTCTAAAAAAACCGGGCGATGCCCGGTTTTTTTATGCCTGTTGCATGTGCGAATCCATGGGCTATGCTGGTGATGTAATCAACGGGCATAGCATATGGCGATCAACGGCTTCCATGCTCACGTCTATTTCGACGAGCACACCTTTTCCCAGGCTGCGGCGCTCTGCCAGGCGGCCCACCAGCGTTTTTCGATTCCCATGGGGCATATGCACCGAAAACCGGTGGGCCCACATCCATGCTGGAGCTGCCAGTTGACTCTCCCTCGGCGTCTTGTTGGAGAGGTGATTCCCTGGTTGATGGCCAGCCGAAATGGGCTCACGGTGTTTGTGCATGGCCTTAGCGGCGATGACCTGCGGGATCATACAGAACTGGTTATGTGGTTGGGTGACAGCCTGCCGCTGGATTTGAGCACCTTTGGGCTTTCCCCGTAAATCACCCTGTTAGTTTTGTGCGGTGGTTCTACCTCGATACATTATTGCTTTTTGTTCAGGACGCGGGTGTGTCTTCGCGGCTGAGTTACCTGACCTTGGGCTGATCACTTTTTGCCCGCGATAGAGGCGGGCTGAAGGGTGAGCTGACCGCTGGGGCCGTGGGTCAGCACCTTCCAGGTTGAGTAATGCGAGCCGAACCTCACCGTACAAACGCTGAAGCCCTTGTGAGCGGGTGTAGCCTGCAAAATGGGCCAGTTTGATTCGTAGTTCCGGATCGGTGAGTGAAAGATTTTCATCAAATTCAGCGCGAATTAAGCGGCGGCACTGGTTGACCAGATTAACGATGTTGTACTGCATCAGCCAACGGTGGTCTAGGGTGGATTCCATGCTCGTACTCCTCGGCCTGTATATAGCTTGGTACAAAGCAGAAAACGTGCCATCAATTCAGCCCGCCTGGTGGCGATAATGCACAGCCACAGGGCGGGCGGGGTAAAGAGCGGTGTGGCTGCGCTATTGTCGTGCGCGGGATGGGGTGTTGTGTTGTCGCAGGCAGTTGGCATAAAAGGTGGTGGTGGCGGGCCAGTCGGAAAAGACACCGATGACGCCGACTTGGCGGGCCAGTACATCCAGTAGCGTCAGGACATCGCCGTCGTTATTGGTGGCTGAAGGGATGCTTTGGTAGTACCAGCCGCCACCGTTGGCCAATAGTCCGGAGCGTTCCAGGGACCAGGCAATCATATTTACGCCGGCCTGTTGTGCGGAGCGGGCATAGACGCTTGGGATGATGCGGTTCTGGGCATCTGTGGTAACCAGCATCCATAACGGCGGGGCGATGATGTTGACCCCGTAGCCTTTCAGCGTTGCCATGTCGGGTTGCCAGGTGCCGGGGTTTTGCGGGTCGAGTCCGTTGCTGTCGCGGCCGTCTAGGTAAACCGCCTGGCGGCCAAAGGCTGGTGTGGCCGATAACCAATAGCGTACATCCTCTAGGTTGAATGATTGTGGATAGACGCGGTGGGGGCTGACGCCTGCCTCTTGGTAGTCACGGATCATTTGCCGTGCATAGTCCTGCTGGCTGTAATCACCCTGATAGGGCATGGGTACTTGAGGGGCCTTCAGTTCCGGGGTCATTTTGACTCCCAGCTGGCGGAACAGGGCGATGCTTTCCTGGTGGCTGAGCAGGGTGCCGCGTTGGCGGTAGAGCTCGGTGCGCCAGTCGGGGGTGCCATTCAGGTACTCGTCTACGGTGGTGGCTTGAGGGTTGGCGCCATCCATCTTCCCTTTCAGGGTTTTGAACTGGGCCAGAGTGATGTCACTGGTACAGCATTTCGCACTGGCGGCGTGTGTGCCATCAAACGGGCTGAACGGTTCGCTGCACTGGTTGGCCAGCTCGGTTTCCAGGATGTTGGTAGTGGTATGGAGATCGCACTGTGAATGACGGCAAACCAGCTCCCGGTCTTTGGTAAAGGTAACGTCACATTCCACAATGCCTGCGCCCATACGTGCTGCTGCACGGTAGGATTCTTCGGTGTGCTCCGGGAATTGCAGCGGCGCACCGCGGTGGCCGATGGAAAAGTCGGTCCGTCGCTGCGGGCGGTGCTCCGCGGCGCAGGCCTGTAGGGCCTCTTTGACTGGCCCGGCATCCATATCAGAGACCAAGTAATAGGGGCGAGGGCCGAGCGATACGCTACTGCTATGAGCCGTGGCGTGCTGAGGGGCTGTGCGATTGGCGTCACCTGGGGTGTTGTGATCCGGTGTCTGAGCGGCACAGGCTGTAGCGGCAGCGCCCATGGCCAGTGCTGCGATGCAGCCTTTCAATGCGTTAATCCGTTTCATGACTCGCCTCAATGATGGTGATTGGGGGGAGTCTGCAGGCGAAATATGACGGGCTGGTGAGGGGCAGGCTGCGGCTGCGTGACAGGGCGTGGGAATGTGCTATTCGTCACGGCGTAACTCTCGCGGTGCCCTTTAAGAAAGAGGCGGATAGGGGCTTGGCGTCCTTGCCGCCCCGTCGTCTGCTATGCCGGTACCAGACCCGCTGCATTATTTCAGCATGGGTTTGAGAAAGCGCCCAGTATGGCTGCCTTTAACCTTGGCGACCTCTTCTGGAGTGCCTTCGGCGATGATCTCACCGCCACCGTCACCGCCCTCGGGCCCCAGATCCACGATCCAGTCAGCGGTCTTGATTACATCCAGGTTGTGTTCGATCACCACCACGGAGTTGCCGTGGTCGGCCAGGCGATTGAGCACGTCCAGCAGGAGCTGGATGTCATGGAAGTGCAGGCCGGTGGTAGGCTCATCGAGGATGTACAGGGTGTTGCCGGTATCCCTGCGTGACAATTCCTTGGCCAGTTTGACCCGCTGGGCTTCGCCACCGGATAGTGTGGTTGCTGCCTGGCCGAGTTTTACATAGCTGAGGCCCACATCTATGAGGGTCTGGAGTTTGCGTGCCAGCGAAGGTACGGCATCGAAAAATTCGCGAGCATCTTCAATGGTCAGATCCAGCACCTCGAAAATGTTCTTACCCTTGTAGGTGATCTCCAACGTTTCCCGATTATAGCGCTGGCCATTGCAGACTTCGCATGGAACATAGATATCTGGGAGGAAGTGCATCTCGACTTTGATAACCCCGTCCCCCTGACAGGCTTCACAGCGTCCCCCTTTAACATTGAAGCTGAAGCGCCCTGGCTTGTAGCCGCGGGCGCGTGCTTCCTGGGTGCCCGCGAACAATTCCCGCACCGGGGTGAAAATACCGGTGTAGGTGGCCGGGTTGGAGCGCGGGGTGCGACCGATGGGACTTTGATCGATATCCACCACCTTGTCGAAATGCTCAAGCCCTTCAATGGATTCGTGAGGGGATGGCGTCAGAGTTGTAGCCTTATTGAGTTTGGTCGCGGCCAGGGGGTAGAGCGTGCCGTTGATCAACGTGGACTTTCCGGAGCCCGATACGCCGGTGATACAGGTCAGTAAGCCTACGGGAATGTTCAATGGCTGGCCTTTGAGGTTGTTCCCTGTGGCTCCGAGCAAGGTTAACCATCGGTCATCATTGTGTGGACGGTGTTGAGTGGGGACCGCTATTTTTTTGCGGCCGGATAGGTAATCGCCAGTTAATGAATCTGGGTTGTCGGCTACATCTTGGGCGCTGCCTTGGGCGATGACCTTGCCACCGTGAACGCCCGCTCCTGGGCCAATATCAATAACGTGGTCGGCCAGTCGGATGGCGTCTTCATCGTGCTCTACAACCAGTACGCTATTACCCAAGTCGCGAAGTCGAGTCAGAGTATTGAGCAGGCGCTCGTTGTCGCGCTGGTGCAAACCGATTGAGGGTTCGTCCAGTACATACATGACACCCACTAGACCCGCGCCTATTTGGCTTGCGAGGCGAATACGTTGAGCTTCGCCGCCGGACAGGGTCTCTGCGCTGCGTTCAAGGGTTAGGTATTCCAGTCCTACATTGACCAGAAATTGCAGCCGGTCACTAATTTCCTTGAGGATTTTGCCGGCGATTTCGCCACGGCTGCCGGGCAATTTCAGATTGCTAAAATAGGCATGGGCTTTACCAACGGGAAGTCGAACCACTTCGGGGAGAGTGGTTTGCTCAATGAAAACATGACGGGCAGCTTCACGAAGGCGTGAGCCGTTGCAGCTTGGGCAACTAGAGGTGGACATGTAGCCGAGCAAATCTTCTCTAACTGCATCAGATTCGGTTTCCCGGTAGCGGCGCTCCATGTTCGGGATGATCCCTTCGAATGGATGGTTGCGTTTGATGATGTCACCACGGTCGTTTAGGTAGCGGAATTCGATACTTTCCTTACCAGTACCATGCAGCACCTTGCTGCGGACCTCTTTGGGGAGATCTTTAAACGCCGTATCCATGTCGAAACCAATGCTCTGGGACAGCGAGTTGAGCATCTGGAAGTAATAAACGTTGCGGCGGTCCCAGCCGCGGATGGCGCCTTCGGAAAGAGAAAGTTCATCGGAGTTGATCACTTTGCCTTCATCGAAGAACTGTTTTATGCCCAGGCCATCGCAACTGGGGCAGGCACCAGCTGGGTTATTGAAGGAAAACAGGCGCGGTTCTAGTTCGGGGATCGAGTAACCACAGGTAGGGCAGGCGAATTTGGCAGAGAATGTGGTTTCTTCCCCTTCCCCTTCCATGGGGGCTATTACGGCGATATTGTCGGCCAGATTTAGCGCCGTCTCGAATGACTCTGCCAGCCGGTTCTGTAGGTCGCTGCGGACTTTGAAGCGATCCACCACCACTTCGATAGTGTGCTTTTTGTTTTTGTCTAGGTCCGGCGTATCATCCATGTCGTAGATGCGGCCATCAATGCGAGCCCTGATAAAGCCTTGGGCGCGTAGCTCTTCGAATAGATGGGCGTGTTCACCCTTCTTTTCGCGGATTACTGGAGCCAGCAGCATGAGTTTGCTGCCTTCTTCCATGGCCAGTACTTGGTCTACCATCTGGCTGATGGTCTGCGCGGCTAGCGGGGCGCCATGTTCGGGGCAGCGGGGCTCTCCAACTCGGGCGAAGAGTAGACGCAGGTAGTCGTAGATTTCGGTAATGGTGCCCACAGTGGAGCGAGGGTTATGACTAGTAGACTTTTGTTCAATGGAAATCGCTGGACTCAGCCCCTCGATGTGATCCACATCGGGCTTTTCCATCATTGATAGAAACTGGCGGGCGTAGGTGGATAGTGACTCCACATATCGGCGCTGCCCTTCTGCGTAAAGGGTGTCGAAGGCGAGGGAAGATTTGCCGGAGCCTGACAGACCGGTAATAACCACCAGTTTGTCCCGGGGAATATCCAGGTCCACGTTCTTCAGATTATGGGTGCGTGCACCGCGTACTACGATGGTATCCATAGAGTAAAACGCCCGTTTCAGACTACTGTCAAAATGAACAGGGCAGTATAAGGGACGCCGGGCGCATGATGCCAGCCGCAGAACGTGAAAAGCTGGTGTCTGGCATCATGCATGGTGAGACTTGGGTGACTATAGGTTTTCCTGGGCCCAGTTCACCGCTTGTAGTCTGTTGGAGGCGTTGATTTTCTTGAAAATATTGTAGATGTGGGTCTTGATGGTGTGTGGGCTCAGGTTCAGGCTGCAGGCGATGTCGGAGTTCTTTGCGCCTGTGGCCATCACCTTCAGCACCTCAACTTCCCGGTCGGTTAGGCTGACCTCGCTGCGTGAAAACGTCTTGTTGAAAGTGCGGCTTTTCATTAGGTAGGTTTGCAGCACGGCGCGAGGGAACCATAGTTCACCATCGAGAATTGCCTTGAGGCCTTTGCTTAGAAGGGCCTGGGGACAGTCGTGCTGGAAGCCGCCGTTGACCATGGGAAGCCCGGCGAGCTTGGAGAGTGACTCATCGCTGTCAACGTTGAAAACCGCGATCAAGACATCGCTCTCCACTTCTTGGTCTGCTTCTAGTAGGTGGGCGATGACTTCGTTAACGTCTACGGAGTGGTAGTCCACCAGGAATAGGTTCTGACCGTTTTCGCGCAGGGCATCAATGGTAATATCCAGGGCAGTGGGAATACTTTTGGCTGCCATGTCTTTCTTGACGAGGAATTCGGTAAGCAGGGCGTTTTGCAGTTGTTGGCTGCCTACTACGTAAACTTGTTGGATATGTTCTTGGCTATTCATTGCTCTCGTCCGTGATTGCTTAGGCTTAAAACCTAAGAAAAAAAACTGATCAGCCTGTCAATTTATCACCGCTTTGACGGGGGTTCAATTTGAAGCATTGGAGTTTTGCGGTTTTCACGATTAAAAGTTGCCTGCAGTGAGGGCGTCGCTCGGGTTCTGATGGAGCCGGAATCTGCTACACTGCGTGCCCTTTTGTATCGGTCAGGTCTGCGGTAGCCATTCGTTGCGGCGTCCGGACCTCTCCGGGTTAGGAGCGATAACGGTTCATGACGGCATCATCTTCTCATGCTCTGCAACGGACAGAACTGAAGGCCACTGGCTATCTGGCAACGATTTTTGCGTTGCGGATGTTCGGTCTGTTCATGATTCTGCCTATTTTTGCCGTTTACGGGCAAGCTCTTGAAGGGGCTTCACCGCTATTAATTGGTACTGCTATTGGTGCCTACGGCTTGATGCAGGCATTGCTACAGATCCCTTTTGGTATGTTGTCGGATCGCTTTGGGCGCCGGCCGCTATTGCTTATCGGCCTATTGCTGTTTATTGCTGGCGGCGCGGTAGCCGCGATGAGTGACCACATTTACGGGGTCATTGCCGGGCGTGCTTTGCAAGGCGCAGGGGCGATTGCCAGTGTCATTATGGCACTGATCGGGGATGTTGTGACTGAAAAGCATCGCACCCGAGCTATGGCTTTGATTGGTATGTCGGTGGGCGGCTCTTTTGTTCTTGCACTGATTTTGGGGCCCTTGCTGGCTGGGTGGCTAGGTTTGTCTGGCCTATTCTGGATGACGTCAGTGTTGGGTGGTTTCGCTTTGCTGGTGGCGTTTGTGGTGCCGGCGCCAAAAGCCTTGCAGGGTGAGGCGCTGCCTGTATCAGAACGGTTCCGTCGGGTGTTGGGGAGCAAGACATTGCTGCGTTTTGATGTGGGTATTTTTAGCCTGCACTTGATTATGACCGCATCTTTTGTGGTGGTGCCGGCGTTGCTCAGCGATCGATTGGGGCTGACATTGCAAAGTCACAGCCTGCTGTATCTGGCGGTTCTGGTGGCTGGGTTTGTGGCCATGGTGCCATTAATTATCCGCGCGGAGCGCCGAGGGGCGGTTCCCATGAAGCGATTGGCGGTGGTGTTGCTGGCGCTCTCTCAGCTGGTGTTGGCGTTAGCTGGGGCGCAATTGTGGCATTTCGTTTTGGCATTATTGGTTTTCTTTACCGCTTTTAATCTACTAGAGGCCTTGCTGCCCTCTTTAGTCGGGCGCGCGGCGCCGGCGGGTACGCGGGGAACGGCTATGGGGGTGTACTCAACCAGTCAGTTCCTGGGCGTCTTTGTCGGCGGACAGATGGGCGGAGCCCTTTATCAATGGGTTGGGGCAGAAGCGGTCTTTTACAGCTGTGGTGTGTTGGCTCTGTTCTGGTTGCTGGTGCTGGTAGGAATGAAAGAGTTGCCCCGGCTGGATAATCGGGTGCTGTCATTGGCCCCTGGGAATGATTGGGCTGCTTTGGCTGAGCGGCTGAGATCTGTCCCCGGGGTGGTGGAAACAGTGGTCGTGGAAGAGCAAGCACTGGCCTTGCTGAAAGTGGACTCCAGTCTGTTGGACGAGCAGCAGTTACTGGGTGTCGCGGGGACCGGGCAAAGCTGACACAATGGACGGCTTCACGAATTTGTCGTCCATCAATGATGGTAGGATTTCAGACAGTAGCTAGACCATAAGAAGTCACGGAGAGAAACATGGCGCGCGGCGTTAATAAGGTAATTTTGATCGGTAATCTGGGTGCGGATCCGGAAACCCGCTTTATGCCCAGCGGTGGCGCGGTCACGAATGTGCGCTTGGCCACCAGCGAGAGCTGGAAAGACCGCCAGAGCGGCCAAATGCAGGAACGCACTGAGTGGCATCGGGTGGTGCTCTTCAACAAACTAGGCGAGATTGCCGGTGAGTATCTGAAAAAGGGCTCCAAAGTTTACATTGAAGGCTCTATCCGTACCCGCAAATGGCAAGGGCAGGATGGTCAAGACCGTTATACTACCGAGATTGTGGCCAACGAGATGCAGATGTTAGATGGCCGTGGTGATGGTGGTGGTCAGGGTGGTTATTCCCAGTCCGCTGCCCCTCAAGGCAATCAGGGTGGCTACGGTAATGATGGTCAGCCTGGAGCCGGTAGTGGCCAGCCAGCACAGAACCAAAACACCAATCAGGGCGGTGGTTTCAGCGGCCCAGCGGATGACTTCGACGACGATATTCCGTTCTGAATGACGGACAGGAAACCGGCCCCGTTATGCCTCGAAAAATAACACTAGCGCTGCTTTTTGGCGTTAGTCTGCTGCTGTTTTTACTGCTACTAATGCCTGCGGCTGTGTTGGTAGAGCGTGTTCCGGCGCTGCGGCCGGGTGGTGCACCGTTGGTTCTGACCAACCCCCAGGGGGTTTGGTGGGACGGGAAAGCCAATTGGCAATGGCAACGCCGCCAGGGCTCTGTGCAATGGTCGCTAGACTGGCACGGATTAGTGCCAGGGTTGACATTGAAAATGCGTACCACCGATGATGCAGCGCGCCTGTCGACTTGGTTGGGCGCGGACTGGGGGGATTGGCAACTGCAGCATGCGCGGCTTTCCTTGCCTATGGCACTGGTGACAGAGCACATTCCCCAGGGTAGTGCGAGTGGGCGCGTGGACGCGACGTTGATGCAGCTTTCCTTTGGCGATAGTAGGATCAAGCAGTTGCAAGGCACGCTCCAGTACAGTGGCGGTACCGTGAGTTGGGGGCGTAATGGCTCGGCGTTGGTGCCGGTATTGCAGGGTCGTTTAAGCATGAATAATGAACAACCCACACTGCAGGTGGAGGACCCGGATAATAATTCGCTATTGGATGCTAGGTTAGCTAATGGGCGTTTTGAGCTAGAGGTTCGGCGAGCTTGGCCTATGCTATTGGGCGTGAGTCAGGGCGGCGACCCGGACGATGTGGTATTCCAGATGTCGCAACCTCTTGTCTTGTTCGGTGGTCAGTAACACTATACTGCAATAATAAACAGTAGAATTCGGCAGGTTTGTAGCCTTGCATCGGTAATAACGATAAGGAAGTCGCGGGACGGTTATGTCGCAACTGGCGAGTTGGGTAAAACAACAGCAATGGGGGGCGCCGCTTCGGTGGGTGATTGCTGTATTGCTGGTGGTCGCGATGGCCTATGTGCTGGCGCAGACCGTATGGCTACTGTGGTATGGTCCCAGTGAGCGAGTGCAGAGCAATAGCAAGACGCGCTTGGATGTATCGTCGTCTGGCGACGCGCCGATTCTATCTCAGTCCCAGGTGGATGGCTGGCAGTTGTTTGGCCAGTATGAGGCGGCAGCCAGTATCGATAAAGACCGGCCGACAGATGCCCCTGATACCCGGTTGCGCCTGGAACTGTTAGGTGTTTTTCAGAATGCCGATACCAAACGGGCTACGGCGATTATTGCTGAGAAGGGCAAAGAAGGTGAGCTATACCATATCGGGGATAGCATTCCCGGTAATGCCAAGTTAGAAGAAGTGTATCCAGATCGGGTTATCTTGCGTCGAGCAGGTCGGCTGGAAACACTGCGCTGGAGTGATTCTGTGTTGGGAGGAGTCGCTCAAGTCAAGCAAAAGCCTACACCGCCGCCGAGTCGTAACCGCACTGTAGCACAAGGCAGCCCCGCGGATTTGGCGCGCCAGCGCAAAACGATTATTGGCCAGCTGGGGCTGGACCCTATTGATAAGAGTGGCAGTGCTGGTTATCGGTTGGGTAAAGGTGCACCAAAACAATTGCTTGCGCAGGTTGGTCTACGAAGCGATGACGTAATTCTCTCGGTTAACGGGCATCCGCTAGGAACAGAAAGCAACGACGTGGCGGCTCTGCGTTCGTATCAGGACACCCAGAAAGCATCCATTGTGGTGCAACGGGGTGACCAACAATTTACCGTGAACTATCCGCCTTAATGAGTGGTTTTATGACGCCTTTTTTCAGAACGTCTTTATCAAAAATAATGCTGCTGCTAGCGCTGTCCGCTGTCATGGTGACCTCGCTTCACGCGCAGACAACGAACCAAGTACAGGCCAGCGATGACGGTGAGAGCTGGACGGTAAATATTCGCAATGCGGACATTCAGGCGTTTATCAGCCAGGTGGCCCAGATGACCGGCAAGAACTTTGTGGTGGATCCGCGGGTTCGTGCGCGGGATGTCACTGTGGTATCTACTAAATCCCTGACCTCTAATGAGGTGTATGAATTATTCTTGTCCGTATTGCAGGTCCATGGTTATGCGGCCGTGTCGGTCGGTGACATTACCAAGATTGTGCCTAATACCACGGCTAAACAAAGTAATCTTCCGTTAGTCGACAAGGGGAGCTCTTCCGGTGAGGAGCTCGTCACCCGCGTCATTGCGGTTGAGAGCACGCCGGTGGAAGAATTGGTTCCTGTGCTGCGCCCATTGGTCCCTCAATATGGCCATTTGGCTGCTGTCGGGTCCGCCAATGCACTGATTATCAGCGACCATCTGGATAACATTCGTCGTATGGAGGCGATTATCTCCAGCCTTGATAGCGCGGAATCGGAAGATGTTCAGGTGCTGAAATTGAAACATGCATTTGCCGGTGACATGGTGAAAATGCTGGAAAGCCTGACACCACAGACCGGTGGGCGCGGGGGTAAATCCGCTGAAGGTGGTGTTATCGTCGTGGCAGATGAGCGGACCAATCGACTGATCATTAAAGGTGACCGTGTTACCCGCCAGCGAATGCTACAGATGGTTCGCAGCCTAGACACCGAGGAAACGAACAATAGTGGTGCGAAGGTTATTCGCCTAAGCCATGGTGATGCCAAGAGCATGGCCGAGTTGTTGAAGAACTTTGTTGATGGTGCCTCGGTGAACAGGGCTGGGGGCGATGGCAAGACGACCTCCGTTGCGTTGAATAACAACGAGGTGTCGATTCAGGCGGATGAATCGTTGAATGCGCTGGTAGTTCGTGCCAAACCAGCAATGATGAAACAAATACAATCGGTAATCAGCAAGCTGGATGTGCGCCGGGCACAAATCCTGATTGAGGCGGCCATTGTGGAAATTTCTGGGGAGCAAGGGAAAAACCTGGGCTTCCAGTATGTAGGCGGTAGCAATGAAGATGGCGTTGGCGCCGTTAACTTCGGTGGTAATGGATTAAGCGTCAACTCTGTCGTCCAGGCGCTGGCCTCGGATGATCCGTCTGGACTGAGCCTAGGCGATGGGATTACTGCTGGGTTAGGGGAAACCGATTCCGACGGGGACTTGAAATGGGGGGCATTGATTCAAGCTCTATCCACCTCATCAGATGTGAATCTCCTTTCCACCCCGAGCATTCTAACCCTGGATAATGAAGAAGCGTCCATCATCGTTGGCGAGAATGTCCCGTTTGTGACCGGGCAGAGCACCAATACCGGTTCGGGGGTGTCCAACCCATTTACCACGATTCAACGTGAGGACGTGGGCCTGACGTTAAAAGTTACTCCTCACGTGGCCGGACTCTCTACCATTCGCTTGGAGTTGGAGCAGGAAAGCTCTGCAGTGAAGGACTCGGCGGGTGATGCCGTTGATATCGTGACGACCACTCGTAAGCTGCAAAGCACCGTATTGGCTGATGATGCAGAAACCATCGCTCTGGGTGGGCTGATCAAAGATGATATCCGGGTGACGGTTCGAAAAGTGCCGTTTCTAGGCGATATTCCGGTGTTGGGCTTTTTATTTCGCTCAACCAGCAAGGACAGGGTGAAGAGTAATCTGATGGTTTTCCTAAAGCCGACGATTCTAGGCAATAATGATCGATTGGTAGAAATGAGCCGTGATAAATACATGGGGCTGACGGCCCTTCAATTCCGGCTTAATGATGACGGAGAGTTGGAGCAGGTTGAGAAAAACCCTATTCCGCAGAGTTTGGATCATATCTTTGAGGGGCGGACTCCGGTGCCACAGGATTTCCGTGATGCCTACTTCAACCAGCAGAATAGACCGGTACCGGCCACCAAAAAAGACATTGAAGATAAGCGGCCGAAAACGGTACCCGGAGTTGATCGCCAAGCAGAAGGAGATTCTGATCTGTAGGGCTGCATAGGGTTTCTGTGGCATAAAAAACGCGCTTCGGCGCGTTTTTTTATGCGCCACTCTGCGCTTGAAAAACGACTTATGATTTATGCAGCATGCTATGAATTCGACTTAAAAGTAGCCTGTTAGGAAAGGGATGCAGCATTTGGAAACGGTCAGGGTTGTTCCAGGTCGCGTAGGTTGTTCAACACCCGCTCACTGCGTTCGAGTTTCTTGTTCAGCTCTTCGTTATCTGGGTACAGCGGAGCTATCTGTTTCCAGATTCGGTAGGCCTCGCGATACTGTCCGTGGGCATAGAGGGCTTCGCCAGTATTTATTTCTTCGGCAAAGCGCCGTCGGCACCATTGTTCAAGGCGTTTGCGGTGTGAAGCCAGTGCAGGGTTGTTTTTCTGTTGGTTTAGGAAGGCCCGTGCGGACAGTAATGATTGCAGTTGGCCATTGCGCTGATAGCGGGTCATTAACTGTTCGGCCTCAGCCTGCAGAGCCCGGTTACGCTTGGCGCGGGCTCGCCGTTGTTCATTGTTGAGCACTTGCTGCGCCTGAGCCAGTTTGGGTGCTGGTTCGGCCTCTGGTGCCAACTGATGGGCGTAGCGGAGCAGGTTGCGGGCCTGAACCCATTGCTCCTGATCCGCGAAATAGTTGCCCAGAGTGGTAAGGTCTGCGATCAGTAATTCTCGCTCTTCGGCCAGTGCCTGACGCTCCTGCTTTGCCGCTAAAGCGTGAAAGTCGGCAAGATGAAGTGCCAGATCCTTGTTACTCAACAAGGCTTGCGCTTGGGCCTGGCGTCGCTCGGCTAGCAACGGATTAAGCTGACGGGCTTCCATCGGGACCAGAGTATTGCGGAGTTCATCAATGGCGGAAGAGTCCAGTACCTTGTCGCGGTTGGTTTCCAGCAGGGTAAAGGCAGCGTCCCATTGTTGTTTTCGGGCCAGTTCTTCTGCGTGCTGAACGACGTGGAGCCGATACTCTTGGCTGGCCAGGCGAACGCCAGCGTACTGTTCTTGAAGGATGGCATACTGCGGGTGTTTAGGATCTGCCTGTTCGATGATCTGCGCGGCTTTGGCGTAGTCGTGTTGCTCCAGCGCCGCACTGACATCGTTTTCTGGGTGGGGGTTGGCGAAGGTGGTGCAGCCGGCCAGTACCGTGGCTAGGGTTAGGCTACTCGCCTTGTACACGTTCATGCTCCGTATTCAGTTTTGCCAGAAACTGGGCAATACGCTGTTCCATTAGGGTTTCGGACAAGGCGTGAACACCATCAATGCGGTGAGTGCTCACTGGTTGCTCTTTGCCGCGAATGCGCATGGCTCCGCATTCCGTGGCGCGTACCCGTGAGGCAATGTTGGGATTGGACAGTAGCGGTGCTGCGGCAATGATCTCGTTGCCTCCAGCCATATTTGACAGTCGGGAGGCCAGATTTACTGCGTCGCCGACTACGGTGTATTGCATGCGATCGCGCGAGCCCAAGTTGCCAGCCAGCATAGCGCCGGAATTGATGCCGATGCGGAATGTAACGGTGGTCTCGCCTCGGGCATTGCGGTATTCATTCAGGCGTTTTACTAGCCGCTGAATCATTACAGCACAACACAGCGCATGGAATAGGTGCTCGTCATCTTTTTCTGGCACCCCGAACACGATCATGGCGCAATCGCCCATGTACTTGTCAATGGTCCCTCGGTAAAAGCTGGTAGCTGTGGTGATAGCATCGAAATAGACATTGAGCATGTCGGCGATTGCGTCTGGTGCCAAGTTCTCGGATAGACGGGTAAAGCCGACGATGTCCGCAAAGATCACGGTTGCAGAAACGTCACGACCACCTAGTTGCACCTGATCCAAATCGGCCATCATGTTACGGGCCACGGATGGGCTGACGAAGCGTTGCAACACACGCTCTACTTGGTCCTTTTCTAGCATGCCATGAGCCATGGTGTTGTAAGCCTCAATCAGGCCGCCGATTTCATCGTTGCGGCGGTCCTGAATGCGATAGTTCAGGTCGCCCTTGCGCATGGCACTGGTGGCGGCCAGCAGGTCATGAATGGGTTGGGCCAGCCGGCGGCTAATCAGGAAGGCGACGACAATGGCGATCACGCTCATGATGAGCGTGGCGGTGATCATGGTGTCCCGCACCGCTTGGCGGGCGGCCATAATGGGGCGGTCCGAGAGGGAAATGGCGGTATGGCCGGCGACCACATCGCTGATCTTGATGGGGGCGTAGTATGTTGTGATGGGTTCGTCTTCCAGGTCCCAGCGTTTTACCTGCTCGTGCAGAGGTGAGGCGGCCAGCGGCAGAATGCCCGCTTTATCGGTCAGGTTGCCGTCGCGGCCAAACAGGGCGGCGCCACGCACGCTTTCACTTCGGGTCAGGTTGTTGAGTTGCACTTTGAGGAAAAAGGTATCGTCAGCTAATAGGGGTTCACGGACGGTATTAGCCAGCTGTTGGGCAATCGCGGTGCCGAAGCTATCAGCTTGGTCGCGCATGCGACTGAGTTGGTTATTGAGTAACAGGGTGCCGAGGATGGTCATGCCGCAGAGAATCAACAGAGAGATGGATAGCCCAAGCTTCCAGGCTACCGGGAAATACGCCGGGATATAGGGCGCCAGCCACTCGCGAAGGCGGGTGCGGCGGGGGGCGGATTGTTCGGTTCCCTTTGGCGTGCTCACGTTTCGTCCCTGATGTGGCTATGCGAGTAATCCTGTGTGTCTCTGTGTCCGTCAGACCGCCTACTACAGGCTTGGTCTACGCTTGTCAGCGGTGTTCCTTGCTGTCAAATTCAAGTATGTGTTATGCCAACAATAGCATTTTAGTGATGTCGGGTAAGTAGCCGCTTGACTGTTTGTTTCCCAGCCTTGAATTAGGATATGAGTATGGCCTTTACGCGAGAGCGACAAGTCAGTGCAAATGGGTTGGATTTCTTTGTGGCGGAGGCCGGTGTGGCCGGTTTGCCGCTGGTGTTGTGCTTGCATGGTTTTCCGGAGTGTTGGGCCTCTTGGCGGTATCAGCTACCGGTGCTAGCTCAGTCTGGTTATTACGCGGTGGCACCGGATTTGCGTGGTTATGGTTTTACCGATGCCCCTAAAGACGTGGAGGCTTACCGGCAAAGTAAGTTGGTTGAGGATGTGATGGCATTGATTCGGGTGCTGGGCTACGACAGTGCCATCCTAATAGGACATGACTGGGGGTGTGCGCTGGCTTGGCAGGTCGCCCGTTGTTACCCGAAATCGATTAAGGCAGTTATCGGTATGTCGGTTCCCTATGGCGGCCCAGCACCGGTGCCGCCCACGGCAGCCATGCGTAAGCTGTTTGAAGATCGATTTTTCTACATGCTGTATTTCCAGCAAACAGGTTTGCCGGAGCAGGAACTTGAGGCGGATGTATCGCACAGCTTGCGTTGTATTTTTCATGCCTTATCCGCTGACGGCATTGCGGACTTCAATGTGAAGCCGGACGATACCGGCTTTCTTCAGTCCATGCCCGTTCCTGAAGCCCAACCGCGTTGGATGCGAGAGGAAGATCTGGCTTACTACGTGGAGCGTTTTGAGCACAGTGGTTTTACCGGCGCAATCAATTGGTACCGGTCCATGGATGCCTCCTGGGAGGAAAGTCGCAATGCCAGCAATTGGCAAATTCCCATGCCGATATTATTTATAGGAGGCTTGCAGGACCCGGTCCTCATGTTTAGCCAGAAAGCGCTACAGCGTATGCCTGACTATATGCCGGACCTGCGCACGGTGATGCTGGATCAGTGTGGCCATTGGATTCAGATGGAGCAGGCCTCTGAAGTTAATCGAGAGATCTTGGCGTTTTTGGAAGAAGTCGATGGCGATAAAATCGAATAACAGTAACTTTCACAGGGTAGCCGAATTTCATCGCGCTTTTTCTTTGCCGGTGGAGCCGCAGCCAGTAGTACCAGACGATGCCACTGTGCGGTTGCGGTTGGCTTTACTGCTGGAAGAATTTTACGAGCTGGTCGAAGCCACTTGCCAGGAGGTGAGCGAGGGACAACGAAAATTTCTCATGACCCTTGCTCAGGCTCGCGAACAACTGGAAGAGTTAGAGGGTTTTCAGGTGGATTTGGTGGAGGTGGCGGACGCGCTCACTGACATTAATTATGTTACTTACGGCGCAGGCCACACTTTTGGTATCGATCTGAATGCCTGCTGCAAGGAAGTGCATTGCAGCAATATGAGCAAGCTGGGTGCCGACGGTCAACCGGTGAAAGATGAACGAGGCAAGGTGCTGAAAGGCCCTGCGTATTCGCCTCCATCGCTGGCCCAGGTATTGGCAAACCAGGCCGGCGGTGCCGAATAGCGGCAAGTGGCTAGTGGGGTTGTATTTATCGTGGAGATTAAAGTGGTGAAAATCTGATTCATATCAAGACGAAATGGCGCGATGGGTAGCACTATAACTGCGGGATTTGATCCCGCTGCGTATGTTTCCAGTTGTCCCTGGAAACCATTAGGCCCCGTTTTCGGGGCCTTTTTTTCTTCTCTGCAGCCTTTCATTGATTATGCAACACGTGTGGTGCGTGTCGCATAAATAGCCTGGTCGTTAAGGTCATCGTTTCTGCCCTCTTGCCCGGTTAGACTCGAGGCGAGTTTTGACAGGAGCCATTCATGACCGCCTATGATATTTCCTTGGCTGACGCCATGATCCAGCGCCGCTCAGTTCGCGGTTTTACTGATAAGCCAGTGCCCAAGGCGGTGATGGATGAGGTGTTCTCTCTTGCGCAGCACTCGCCATCCAACTGCAATATTCAGCCCTGGAAAGTGTGGGTTGCCTCCGGAGCCGTACGTGATGCGCTGCGCGAGCGGATGATCGAGAAGGTCACCAATGGTGTGCCCTTTGCTCCAGATTATGATGGCCCGCCTAGGTTTGAAGGGGTATACCGGGAGCGCCAAGTCGATTGTGCCATGGCGTTATATGGCAGCATGGGTATTGCCCGTGAAGATCGTCCTGGCCGGCAGCGAGCAGAGCTGCGTAACTTCGAACTGTTTGATGCTCCCCATGTGGCTTTTATTGGCATGGAGCGCAACTTTGGCGTCACCGTAGGGTTGGATGTGGGAATGTATGTGCAGTCGTTGTTGCTGTCCATGAGTGCCTATGGGCTGGGAGCGTGTGCCCAAGGCAGCATGCGTTACTATCCGGATGATGTACGGGACATGCTAGGGATTCCTTCTTCCTCGGCTATCGTGTTGGGCATCAGTTTTGGTTACGAAGATCCGGAAGTGGCCGCCAACAAGGCTCGGGTTGGTCGCGTGCCGCTTTCCGACTCGGTGCAGTTTTGCGATAGCGTGTGATCTGAGGGCTTGTTCCACTGACTGTGTAACAAGGGCTCTCAGGCAGCGGTGGCGCAATTGTGTTAGGATAGGGTTTCTCACCAGCGTAGCGAACCCTCCTCCATGATTATAGTGAAAGGCTCCTTTCCCATAAAAGAAGACGAACAGCCCGATGCGTTGGCGCTGGTGCAAGCGCTTGCTAGTGCGTCGCGGGGGGAGCGGGGATGTTTGGCCTATGAAGTGTATCTGCAGGCCGATGCGCCACGAGTAATTATGGTGTGGCAGCAGTGGTCGAACCTTGATGCGCTGGAAATCCACTTTGGCTCCGAGCACGTGGGCGCCTTCCTGGATGCCATTCCCGACATGATTGATGGTGATGTCACTTCTGCTCGGTTTGATGTGTCCAGCATGGATGGCGACCCCATTATAGAAGAGGTGGGCGAGATTGTGCCCATGGTGCTGGCGGACAATATTATTTTGCACTGACTCCGCGTTTTCCCCTTGGCCCTGCGCTGGCCCTTCTCGCTTATCGTTACTTCCCGTTTATACGGTTCGCAGTTTCCCATCGGTGTTGTGTCGTGGTTGGTCAATGTCTCCCGCCTCACTCTGGGTTACTCTGTTTGGCTTAGGCAAGGTTCAGCGTCGGCTGTGCCCTGGCAAGGCTGAGTAGGAGTAACCATGAAAACCCGTATCGACTCCGTCGAAGATATTATTCGCAGTTTCTCCGAACAGGGATACATTTGTAGCGAGCGTATTGCGTTGGCGGTGTATCTGGCGGCGCAGTTGCACAAGCCGGTACTGGTAGAGGGTCCGCCCGGGGTGGGAAAAACCGAACTGGCTAAAGCCGCGGCGGCGTTTTTGGAAGCACCGCTCATTCGCTTGCAGTGTTATGAGGGGCTGGATGAGAGCCGTGCCTTGTACGAGTGGAAGTATGGCAAGCAGTTGCTGTACACGCAGCTTTTGCGTGACAAGCTGGGCGGTATGCTAGCGGACACTGACAGCCTGGAAGCCAGTATGGATCGCCTGGGTGACTTGGGCGAAGCTTTTTACAGTGAAACGTTTCTAGAGCCTCGCCCTCTACTGCATGCGTTGCGCAGCGATGAGCCCGCGGTGTTGTTGATTGATGAAATCGACAAGGCTGATCAGGAATTTGAGGCATTTCTGCTGGAGCTGCTTTCTGATTTCCAAATTTCCATCCCCGAGCTAGGCACAGTGAAGGCGAAGCACCAGCCATTGGTATTGTTGACCAGTAATGATCAGCGTGAATTGTCTGATGCGTTAAAGCGGCGCTGCTTGCACCTTTATATTCCTTACCCGGAAGCTGAGCTGGAAGCGAACATTGTGGCGGCGCGGGTACCGGATCTGGATGTCAGATTACGTGAGCAGTTGGTAGCGTTTATTCAGTACCTGCGAGAGCAGGATATGAAGAAGCTGCCGGCGATTTCCGAAACTCTGGACTGGGCGCGAGCGCTGGTCTTGCTGCACGCGGATTCACTGGAGCAGCAGCAGGTTGCGGATACACTTAACCTCGTGTTGAAGACCGAACAGGATGTGACTTTGGCGCGGGAGCTGTTACCGGCTTGGCTGCGTAAGCTGGACAAACGTTAATGCCAACCCGTCGCCTTTCTGAATTTGTGCAGGCCCTGCGTGGTGCAGGGTTACGGATTTCGCCGGATGAAGCGACCCAGGCTATGGATGCAGCTGCGTTGGTGGGCTACCAGGGCCGACAACGTTTTCATGATGCCCTGGCGATGACGTTGGTGAAGCAGGAAGAGGACCGCCCGGCCTTCGAGGAGACCTTTGCGCGTTTTTTTGCGGTGACGTCTGATGTTCGCTCTGGCTTATCATCGCAGAGTGCGGGGCGTGCCATGCCGGCTGCGGTGAACGAGGCTGGCGAAACGAGCGAGAAGGGTCGGACAGAGGAGGTATTTGCTGATCTGACCACCCAAACCCCTGCCCAATTGGATCAACGCCTTGCCGAAGCTGCGGCGCGAATGGATTTCACTCAGATGGAAGTGATTACCCAGCAAGGACTGTATACCCGTCGATTACTGATGAACATGGGCATGGGGGCTGTGGATGATCGTATTCTAGAGCTGGATAAAGGGGGAGCTCTTTGTCTGGCTCGGGCGGAAACACTGCGGCAATGGAGGCAGGAGGTTCGTGAGCAAGCAGCCGACCATGTGCGACGGCAATTTCTTCTGCACGGTGCCGGTAAAGGGCGGGCGCTGCGCGAGCAAACCATGCGTGCGGTGCCCTTCCGGCACTTGCGCGAATTTCAAGAAGTAAAAACATTGGTGCGACGCATGGCGCGGCGCCTGGCTAGTCTGCATCAGCGGCGCATGAAAAAAAGTCGACGAGGCATGTTGGACGCGCGACGCACTTTGGTGGCCGGTATTCGTCACGATGGCATACCTATGCGATTGCATTGGCGCCAGCGGCCAGTTCAGAAAAGCCGAGTCATGGTGATTTGTGATGTGTCCAGTTCGGTGAGTGATGCCGCTCGTTTTCTGCTGCAGTTTCTGTACGCAATGAATGATGTGTTACCGCGGGTACGCAGTTTTGCGTTTGCGTCACGCTTTGATGAAATTACGGAGGATTTTCAGCGCTACAGCCCGGATGTGGCTGTGGGTAGGGTTTTGGATCGTCTGTCTGGCAGCGGTACGGATTATGCGGAAATGTTTGCGGATTTCTGGCGTCGTTGTGAACGGGAGTTGGATAGTCATACCACGGTTATTATTTTGGGTGATGCACGAAATAACTATCTTCCTGAGGGTGCCGAGGTGTTACAGCAAATCCGTTGGCGGGTGAAACAGGTATGGTGGCTCAACCCCGAGGCTCGTTCTCGCTGGAATAGCGGGGATGCGGTGATGGACCGCTATTTGCCCCATTGTCGGATGGCTCGCCAATGCGCTTCACTGGATGACCTTGAACGGATTGTGGATTCGCTGCTCAAGGGGCTAAATTAGCACGCTTTGTGCGCAAGCGTTACCTTTGAGAGTCTGAATGATTCCTGGCTTTTGATGGGCGAGGCCCTGTGCTGCGAAGGGCCTGCCGCAATGTGGTTTGTAGGCGCGCAAGGTTCACTGGCTTGGCCAGATGACCGATCATGCCCGCGTCGCGGCAAGCGCGGATTTTGTCCGGTATCGCATGGGCGGTGAGTGCGATGATAGGTACCCAGGGTAGACGGTTTTCTTGTTGCAGTTTGATGATCGCCCTGGAGGTTTCAAAGCCGTCCATGTCCGGCATTTCACAATCCATTAGTATTAGATCGAATGGTTGCGTGGTGGACATGAGTACGGCGATGGCCTCCAATCCGCTCTCCGCCACTTCTGTCTCGTAGCCAAGTTTCTGACATAGCCCCTCGGCGACCATCAAGTTGATATGGTTGTCGTCGACGATCAGTAGTCGTCCTTCGAATAGCACCGATTGGTTGTCGATGGCAGGTGCTGTTGTACAAGTGTCCGCGCGTTCGGTGCAAGGAATGGGCAGCCTGAACCAAAAACGAGAGCCTTGTTTGGGCTTGCTGTCTACCCCGATTTCTCCCCCCATAATTTCCACTAGTTGTCGACAAATCGCTAGCCCCAGGCCGGTGCCACCATAGCGTCGGCTGGTGGAGCTGTCGCCTTGCTGGAAGTGATCGAAGAGTCGCCTTTGTTGTTCTTCGGAAATACCCGTGCCGCTGTCTTGCACTTCAAAGTATAGGTAGTCGCTGTTAGCGGGGTCGCGCTGTGCGCGTACGGTGATGGTGCCATTGTCGGTGAATTTCACTGCGTTGCTGATCAGGTTAACCAAGATTTGCCGAAGTCTTACTGGGTCGCCTAAGCAGCGTTCGCTTACGTTAGGAGCAACGTCGAGGGTCAAGGCGTTGGAGTGAATCTGGGCTTTGTGCTGAAACAGGGTGAGGGATTCATTGAGAAGGTTGAACAGGTTGAAGCTGGTTTGCTCGATGGGCATCTTGCCCGCTTCGATGCGAGAGTAATCTAGGATGTCATTGATGAGATTCAGCAGGCTATTGCCCGATTGCTCGATTACATTCAGGTTGTGGCGTTGTTCATCGTTTAGGGGGGAGCCCTTGAGCATGTCCACTGTGCCGATAATGCCGTTCAATGGGGTGCGGATTTCGTGACTCATGACGGCTAGAAATTCACTGCGGGCATTGAGTGCGGCATTAAGTTCGCTGGTGCGCTCGCTAACACGCTGTTCAAGAATCTCGTTTGCTTCATTCTGAATTCGGGCATTTTCACTTTTCAGTATGGTCATGCGGTGGGCTAGAGCAAACGATAGAAGGAGTGCTTCGATAAACGTCCCCATCGGCATGATGTTTTCCAGCAACCAGCCGCCATTGATAAGCTGAAATGTCTTCAGAATATAGGCCATGGTGGCTAGAGCAACAGCGGTGAAGGCTAGCAGGAAATAGCGTGCGGGGCTGTAGCCTTGCCGAATTAGCCAGATGGATAGGGCGATGGCAACAAGCAGCCAGGGCAGGATAATGGCGGTGCTGGCCTGAATGAAAAAATGGAAATCAATCAACGTGAGTGGGGCAAAGAGAATCAGCACGCTGGCGGTTGCGACCAGTCCGCGGTTGATGGTCGGTGCGCGTTTTTTTAGCTCGAGAAACTGGCAAGTAAAGAGGGTAGAAAACGCGAGGGTGAGTAGATTTAAGATAGGTATAGAATAATGATTCCACTGCGTGGCTTGTGGCCAAAGCCATTGATAGCTTAGTCCTTCGCGAGTGAAAATGTTGAGGGTGAAGGTGCCTAAGTAAAGAACATATAGTAGATAGCTGCGATCCCGGATGGAGATAAATATCAGCAGGTTAAACAAAAATATGGCAACCATCGCTCCGAAATATAGGCCATAAAAAATAGTGACTTGGGTGTCCTGTTGATTGAACGCCGTTGCTGACATAACGGAGACCGGCAAATCAATCACATTGTCGCCTTGGGCACGTAGCAACAGGTAGCGCCGCGTATTTATCGGAAGGTTGAGCGTGGAGACTAGGTGACTATGAGCGAATGCCCGAGTATGGAAAGGAACACGGTCGCCGAGGCGATTGTGCCATAGCCGCTTACCTTGTTGGTCGAAAAGGTAGATGTCGAGATAGTCTAGATGGGGGCGGCCCATGCGGGCAAACCATAAAGACTGGCCACTCTGGTTTTCGATGGGGATGAGAAACCATTGCAAGCCTTTACGAAAACCTAGAGAAGGGTACTTATCATGAATTTTCTCGCCCTGGTCATCGAGAAAAGCCTGCAGAGCCATTTCCGGACTGTAGGCTTGCTTGGGGTCTGCCAGCCATTGCATGCCGTGGGCCGCTTGGTAACTGTCCTGCTCATCGCTAAGCGTCAGGCTATGACCTGAGATCGCCAGCATGAGCAGGAAGACGGTAGCAATTCCCTGCTTGAAGATGAGAAGCCCCTGTGTCATTCCCGACCCTGTTATCGCTGTTATGTGGATACGGCGTTAGTGTGCGCGATTCATTTTACAGAATTTACCGTAGTCTCTGGAACTGTGCGACATATACGGCCTCGAAATGGGTGACTTAACGGAAAAGGAGTCCTGTATGAAAGTCATTATGCGTAATGCGCTGGTTTTGTCCTGTTCATTGATCGTGGCACCCGGTGCCTTTGCGGTCGGCCCGTACATTGGCGGTAACTACAGCCAAATTCAGTACGATAACGAAGAGTATGACACGGATACCCTGAAAATCGACTCGGCCACGATCAATGCCGGGTATGAGTTTACGGATTTTCTGGCACTGGAAGCTCGGGGTGGTTTGGGTTTTGATGAGGATTCCCAAGGTATTGTCGATTTCGACATGGACCATCTGTACGGTGGGTATGTGAAGCTGAGCGCCCCTATCGGTGAGAAAATTCGCCCTTATGTTATCGGCGGGTATACAAAAGTGAAGGGTGAAGTATCAGCCAATGGCACGCTAGCGGGAGTGGATTACTCCTACAGTGATACTGAAACCTTTGAAGATGAATCCTATGGCGCCGGTTTGGACTTTAATATCACTGATACGGTTGGAGCCAACTTGGAATACATGCGTTATGTGGATACCGATGAGGAAGAAATCTCCGGTATCAGTGTTGGTCTGCGCTCTGCGTTCTAATGTCGGCAGATCACACTGAGATAAAAAAACCCCTCCAAGTGAGGGGTTTTTTTGTGTCGCTTTGCAGAGGTTACACGTTGTGTGCTGCATGTAATTGAGCAGTCCGTGATGCTTAGTCCCCGGCGATGTTGATCGCTTTTTCCAGGTTCGGTCGAAAGGCCGTGTTTACGCCCAGTTTCATCATGGTCCAGTAGTGCCCGCTGATGACCCGCTCAACCAGTAGGCTGCGCGAGGAGGGCTGGAACTTGAGAATTTGTTCTAAAGGGGTGCGTTTTACCTGACGCATGATGTCGGTATGGAGTTGTGAGTGCCCGAAGTCGTAGGGCTCGTCATCAAAGGCTCGCAGCAGCAATTCGATCCAGACCGCATAAAAATCGCTACTGACCTGGGTGTCCTTTTTGCGTGCCCCCAGTTCCATTAGCATTGTGTCCAGAGTTGCCCATTCCTTGTCCATCGCCGCGCGCACGAGCCGTTTTAGTAAATCAGCATCTTGCGGGGGGAGTCGCTTCACTGCGCCAAAGTCATAGATCACGATGGAGCCATCGGGGCGAAATGCAAAATTACCGGGGTGGGGGTCGCAATGGACGGCACGTAACTGAAAAATTTGTTGGCCGATGGCATCGAATAGTCGCTCCCCGAGCAGGTTGCGAGTGGCCTGGTCGAAACCATGTTCGTCGTCGACCTGATCTAGGGGGATGCCGGTTTCGTAACTCAGGGTCAGCACCTTTTCACTGGATAAAGCTGGAAAAACCTGGGGAATGACCAGCCATGGCTGTTGCTGATGAAATGCCTGAAAATGTTCCAGGTTGGAGGCTTCCTGAAGGTAATCCAGCTCCTCGTGGAGCTGGCTTCGAATTTCCCTGAATACGGCATCCAGTGCTGTTTCATCCACTTTCAGTAAGCTGCCGAGGCGCAGAATACGGCGTAAGTGCTTCATATCTGAATCAATGGATTCCTTGACCGCAGGGTACTGTACTTTTACCACTACTTCGTCGCCTGCCGGAGTCAGGGCATGGTGTACTTGACCAATGGACGCTGCGGCAAAAGGCTGGTCTTCGAAACGGGCAAATAATTCATCCAGCGGGGCGCCAAGTTCGCGCTCCAGTTGCCGTCGAATCACATGGAAGGGCATGGGGGCGGAAGCATTCTGCAGAATTTTCAGTTGATCACTGATTTCCGCGGGCAGGATATCCTGCATCTGCGATGCAATCTGGCCGACTTTCATGACCGCGCCTTTCATCTCCCCCAGCGTGGCAGCCACCTCCTTACCAATATATTGCAGCAGTTTTTCCCGGTCAGCGGCTTTGGATTGGTCAGACTGGAACAGCCCTTTGACCTGATGGCCGGCCACCCGAGTGGCGATTGAGGTGGTCATGCCGGTGAGCCGAAACAATCGGCCGGTGGCAGTGGTGGGGCGTTTTCGGCGACGATTGTCGGCCATGGTAAAACCTCGCGGGTTTTCTTGTTATGTCTGCGGCTGTGTTTACGGCTGTGTTTACGGCTGCGTTAAGGCTAGCGCCATGCATAACGTATGCACAAGGTGCGATAGTGCCATAAGGCGACGGGAGGGCGGGGTCTTATTGATAGGCTAGATAAAGAAAAGGGGCCCAAACGGGGCCCCAAAGGGAGAGTAAGACAGAGTTTTAAAACAACACGTACTACATTTTCACAGCAAAACAGGATCAGTCGCGTTTTTCGCCAGTGGAAACCAGCTCATTGAACAGTTTCTCACCTTCTTCGCGGGCAGTGGCAACGGCGCCAAGACTTGCCAGCAGATATTCATTGGTTTCTTCGGCTTTTTCACCGCGTTCTTTCTTGCCAGCTTCAAGCAACTTTTGGTACAAGGCTTGGCGCTTTTCCGGGGCGCTGTCGAGTAACTCGCGGGCAGCGACCAGTGCGCCACGGCTTGCTAGCAGGGCCTTGGGTTTGCTCTCAGCTTCTTCGCCAAATGCTTTAGAGCCGGTTTCAACGTATTTGTTGAATAGCTCTTCAGAGCCTTCTTCGGCTTTTTCGTAGGCGCCCAAGCCTGCCAAGTACAGCTTGTTACCTAGCTGCTTGGCACGGTTTACCAGAGATTCGCTTTGTTCGCGGAGATCTTTCAGCTCGCCCATGTTGATCAATCCTTAACGTTGTCCGGTGTTAAAAAAGAAAAACTTCGGTGCAACGTTTGTTGCGTTGCGTGGATAAATAGTAGGGATTACTGTGGGCGAAGCAGCTACAAATCGTCCAACAATTGGACGATAAGTGGTGAGCGGCGAAGCTCCAAGGTGTGTGCCCAGCAATGAATGTTAGTAGGCCAAGCTGGCGTAGCCGGAGTTGCTTCCCGTGCGGAGGAGGACGAAGAAGGCTCTGTTCTGTTGTCGGGGGCGATTTGCCTTAAACTGAGCTCCGACGTGAAGCAGGTGCAGATATCGTTGCATCTGGCGGATCCGCCCATGGCCCATGTGGCGAGGAGTGTGCCAGCAAGCTGTTTTATTTTCCTTTAACAACAAACTCTTAAGCAATTGAAGTATGGCGCTGCATGCTCAGGACGGCGGCGGTGATTGCAAGTGATGATGTTGGTAACTATTCGCGCGAGCTGGCTCTGTTACACCTTCTTGGTCGTGGGAAATCCTGGCCAGTAGTTGATTGTCCTTTCGCCCCGATGTTGCGCGCTCGGAGGGGCGTTCCTGTGAGGTATAACTTGGCGAGGACTTGGTTTGCTGGCAAGTGAACAGGAGTTACTTGTCACCGTTGCGTGGTGAGGTTATGGTTGTCTATTCGGTCATTTTGGGCCAGCGCAGCGTAATCGGAATGCAGTCATGACAATTCTAAAAATGGATCCGGAGGAATACTCCGTGTCGGCGGAATATCTAGCCTTGTTGTTGGCGGTCTTATCCCGCCGTGGTGTTGCCACTGAGACTTTGCTTGAAGGCACTCGAATCGAGCCCGGCTGTTGGCGTAATCCGCAGGCGCGGATCACCGCGCAGGATTTTGAAAGGGTCGCCATCCGCGCCATCGAGCTGTCCGGGGAGCCCTGGCTGGGTTGGGAGCTTGGTGCGTCGATGACGCTATCTTCTCACGGTTTTCTTGGTTACGCCGCCATGAGCAGCGCTACCCTGGGTGAGGCACTGGAGTTGGCGGTTAAATATTTCCGCACCCGCAGCACCTTGGTGCAGCTGGAAACCTTTACTGATGGCGACATGGCGGTCATGCAGATTAATGAATTGCTGGCGCTGGGAGAGCTGGCTCCGCTGATTATGGAAAGCCTGTTTTCAAGCTTCCATTTTATGGGTGAAAAGCTGGTTCCGGGGCAGGAAGTGATTGGTGAGCTGCGTTTCTCTTATCCAGAGCCTGACTATTTTGCTCGCTTGCGGCCGGTGATGCCGGTGCCAGTGTATTTCGATTGTGCCTACAATCAAATGCGCTTTCCGGTGGAGCGCATGAAATACACTTTACAGTTTGCGGATCCGCGTCTGGCCAGAATGGCGGCAGATCAATGTGAGCAGGAAATGGCGACGATCAAGTTGCCGCCGCCTTTGTTGGGGCAGGTGCGGCGGATCATTCTGGGTGGCGGTGGCCGCTTCCCTGGGGTGGAAGAGGTAGCTGGTGAACTGCATATGTCGTCACGCACCTTGAAACGCAAGCTGCAGCAATTAGGTACCAGTTACCAAGAGGTGCTGGATGGGTTACGTAAAGGTCTGGCGGTGGAATATCTGACTCAGTCCGAGAAAACCGTAGATGAAATAGCGATGACGCTGGGCTATTCCGATGCCTCCAACTTTGCCCGTGCTTTTCGGCGCTGGACGGCCCGTAGCCCGTCGGATTACCGGCCATAGAATCGCCCCGTGAGGTTAGAGGTTGAACCCTAGCGGGGGGGATTGTTTCAATGTCGGTGGGATGACGGCTTAGTTGGTCGTTCCTGTAGCCAGCAATAGTCAGTTAAGGACATATTATGGCCATGCTTCATCCTCGCCTAGCTGCCGATACCGGTGCTTTGGGAGAAACAGATTTGTGCTGGTTGCGTTGGATGAACGATCAGCGTTTTGCTTGGATTATCGTGGTGCCCAAGCGTGACGGGCTACGAGAGTGGCACCATTTGCCGATGGATGAACAGCAGGCGCTGTTGGCGCAGGTGAATGACTTGGCCGGTCAGCTTGAGCGTATTACTGATGCGGATAAGATCAATATCGGTGCGTTGGGAAACATGGTGCCGCAGCTGCATATCCATATCATTGCCCGCTATGTCGATGACCCTTGCTGGCCTGGCCCGGTATGGGGGCAAGGGACGCCGCAACCTTGGGCGGACGGTCAAGTGCCGGGTTGGATTGCCGAGTTGGCGTTGGCGGACGGTGTAATCACGGGAGGCTGTTGATGGCTGAGTTGTTGCCAGTGACCGTGCAGTGTCCCCATTGCTGGGAGTCCATCGAGGTTTTGGTGGACCCCTCTGTGGAGGAACAGGAGTACGTGGAAGATTGTCAGGTGTGCTGCCAGCCGCTGCTATTCACGGTGCAGTTACCGTTTGGCAGTGACTCGCCGCAAGTAGAGGTGCGGCCGGAGAATGAGTAGTTGGAAGCTTAAAGTTGAAACGCGGGTTTGGGTGGGTGCTGGAAAGCGTATTGTCAGTGCTTTTCAAGGTTAAACGTTTAACTCACCCCTTTCGGTCGATATGCCCTAAATCCCTTTCCGGGAATAGGGCGTCCCGTACTCGCCGTTTTAACTCGGTAATCTCCGGGAAGCCGCCATCTTTTTTACGTTCCCAAATTTGTTGACCGTTAGCTTCAATCCAGAATATTCCACCGGTACTGGGCCGCAAGGCCACTTCATCCAGTTCATCGCTGAACGTTGCTAGTAATTCCTGGGCATACCAACCGCTACGCAGCAGCCAGTTGCATTGGCTGCAGTAGTGAATAACAACGCGGCTGCTGGGCATTAGGGGGTGTCGTTGCCGGCCAAGAATGCCTGCATTTTAGGGTCAGTGAGCATGCGGGTGATGGCGCTGCTGAGTATCTCGTTGATCATGGTTTGGTTACGGTTGGCGGTGGGGGTGAGCGGCAGGTCGTGGACTACGCTGCTCTTATAGGTGCCGATGTGTACCACGTCCGCACGGCTTGCTTCGGCTAGCAGTGTCAGCGACAGAGTGACTTCGTTAACCACTGAACCTTCTTCAGGCACATAGTCCAGCTGCTCCAGCCGTACTTCCAGGCGGGTGGCGTCGGCGCCGGCATTAAAGGCGTTGAACCCTTGGTTTTGCAGGCCTTTGCGTACAGCGTCTTCGATGGCGTTTTTCACGTCATTGGCGGGTTGTACTAGGGCGGTTTCTTTATAGACGCCGCCTCGAGTGCCAAAAGCGCTCTGCTCGCGGGAATCTACGGCGATCACTTGGACGGGCTCATTGTGGCCGATATTGGCGGCTTCCACATCCGCTTTCGGGGCCACGGTAATCATTTGTGGGCTTAATGCGCAACCGGCAAATAACGTGGTTGCGGTGAAAATCAGGGCTGCACGCAGCATGGTCACTCCTTGATTCGTGGGTGCGCTCAGTAGGTGCGCTTTAGTGATTCTTCTGCCAAGCGGAACAGGGCGTCCTTGTAGGGAGACGCCGGTACTTGAGCGATGGCGTCCAAGGCAATGCGAGTCTGTTCTGCGGCCTTGTCTACCGTATATTGAAGACCGCCGCTGGCGCGAACGGTTTCAACTATTTGTTCTAGGTGCTGTAGCCCTCCGCTGCGAATGGCATCCTTAATCAGTGTGGCCTGTTCTGCAGAGCCATTGGCAATGGTATGGATCAAGGGCAGGGTGGGCTTACCTTCGGCGAGGTCGTCGCCCACGTTCTTGCCTAGTTCACTGGCGTCGCCCTGGTAGTCGAGCACGTCGTCGATGAGCTGGAAGGCGATACCCAGGTGGCGGCCGTAGGTGGCAAAAGCGTCCACGTGGTCGCTGACGTCATCGGCCCCCAGTACGGCCCCGGTTTCCGCGGCGGACTCAAACATCTTTGCGGTTTTGTGGTGAATCACCCGCATATAGTTGTCTTCGCTGGTGTTGGGGTCGCGCACGTTGATCAGCTGCAACACCTCCCCTTCGGAAATCGTGTTGGTGCTTTGCGAGAAAATATCCAGCAGCCGTGGGTGGCGCAGGGCAACCATGAGTTGCAGGGCACGAGAAATCAGGAAGTCTCCCACCAGAACGCTGGCAGCGTTGCCCCATACCGCATTCACGGTGGGACGCCCGCGTCGCAGGTTGGACTCATCCACTACGTCATCATGAAGTAGGGTGGCGGTGTGCAAAAACTCGATAATCGCCGCCACATCCACGTGGCGGCTCCCCTGATAGCCGGAGGCCCGAGCGCAGAGTACGGCGATTAACGGGCGAAGCCGCTTGCCGCCAGATTGAATGATGTAATCGCCCACTTCACGGATCAAGGGGACGTTGGAATCCAGGTGGTGACTGATAAACTGGTTCACCGCCTCGAAGTCGTCATCGACGACGGCATAAATAGCCTTGAAATCCATGTGTTCAGGTCCAGACAAAGGGTGGTGCGACAGCGGGCAATGCTAGCAGTGGCTGGCGGGTAGTCAAGGAAACCACAGCCCCCGTAGTGACTGGGGCAACAGCAGCGCGAAAGGCTTGTGAGTCCCGCTTGTTTCGCGTACACTTCGCGGCCCAATTTCATCCTCTGCCTGGCTTGCAAGTGGTGATGGCCGTTTTCCGCGCTGCTAGCGCGTTAGTAAGACGGTAAAGTCGCCCGCCTGAGTGGAGTTGTGCTGGAGCACACACATGTACGCAGTAATCAAAACCGGTGGTAAGCAGTATCGCGTTGAAGAAGGCGATGTTGTTCGCATCGAGAAAATTGAAGTGGCCACCGGCGAGTCCGTTGATTTCGACCAGGTGCTGCTGGTTGCTAATGGCGACGACGTGAAAGTCGGCCAGCCCATGCTGGATGGCGCCAAGGTAACCGCGGAAGTGCTGGAGCAAGGTCGTCACAAGAAGATTAAAATTGTGAAGTTCCGTCGCCGTAAGCATTCCCGTAAGCAACAGGGTCACCGTCAGTGGTACACTGCGGTGAAAATCACCGGGATCCAGGGCTGATCCTTAAGACCTGATTTTCAGAAATTGAGTAGAGAGGATTGAGACATGGCACATAAAAAAGCCGGTGGTAGTACTCGTAACGGTCGCGATTCGGAAAGTAAACGCCTTGGCGTTAAGCGTTATGGCGGCCAAGTTGTTAGTGCTGGCGAGATCATTGTTCGTCAGCGTGGCACTAAATTCCACGCTGGTGTAAACGCTGGTATGGGCAAAGACCACACCATCTTTGCCAAAGAAACCGGTCGAGTGAAGTTTGAAGTCAAAGGTCCGCTGAACCGCAAGTATGTGGTAATCGAGCCTGTGGCCTGATCCTGACGGATCCTAAAAAGCCCCGTGAGGCTCGCGCCCGCGGGGCTTTTTTGTACGTGTTTTTCGTGTTCCAACTCATGCCCTTTACCGTAAAATGGCATCTATCCCCTTGAGAGTCTGTTTCCCATGCAATTTGTCGATGAAGCCACTATTGATGTCCATGCCGGAAAAGGCGGCGACGGCTGTTTGAGTTTTCGTCGCGAAAAGTACGTGGAGTTTGGTGGGCCTGATGGCGGTGATGGCGGCGCCGGTGGGCATGTATTCGTGCAGGCTGACACCAATATCAACACCTTGGTGGATTACCGCTACGACCGTATCTTCAAGGCGCGCAACGGTGAGCCGGGAAAGGGTCGGCAAATGACCGGTAAGTCCGCTGAAGACATTATTCTGTATGTGCCGGTAGGAACCACCGTAGTGGACTTGGATACGGATGAGGTGCTGGCGGATCTAACCGACACGGATAAGCCGGTGATGGTGGCCCAGGCGGGTCGCGGTGGCTTGGGCAATATTCACTTCAAGAGCAGCGTGAACCAGGCGCCGCGGAAAACCACCAAAGGCAAGCCGGGCGAATCCCGACGTTTGCGGCTGGAGTTGAAGGTGTTGGCGGATGTGGGGCTGCTGGGTATGCCCAATGCGGGCAAGAGCACCTTGATTCGCGCCATTTCTGCGGCCAAGCCAAAAGTGGCGGATTACCCGTTTACAACGTTGATTCCCAATCTTGGTGTGGTGAAAGCCGATCGCTATCGCAGTTTTGTAGTGGCGGATATCCCGGGTCTGATTGAGGGGGCGGCTGAGGGGGCCGGCTTAGGGATTCGCTTTCTTAAGCATTTGGCCCGTACCCGCTTGCTGCTCCATGTGGTGGATTTGGCGCCAATGGATGGCTCTAGCCCCGCCAATCATATTGATGCCATTGCCGATGAGCTGGATCGCTTTTCCCCGGCTCTTGCGGAGCAGGAGCGGTGGCTGGTGTTTAACAAAATTGACTTGCTGGCCGATGATGAGGCTCAAGCTCAAGTGGATGCTATTGTTGATGAGTTGGGCTGGCAGGGGCCGGTGTTCAAGGTGTCTGCTGCGGCGGGCGTCGGCTGTGAAGATTTGGTTTACGCTTTAATGAATGCCATTGAGGATCGTCGCCTGCTGGAGCGAGAAGATCCTGCCTATGCTGCCGCCCAGCAGGACCTGCGAGCCCGCCTGGAAGAGGAGGCGCGGGAGCGGGTTCAGGAGCTCAAGGCTGAGGCGCGGCAGGCTCGCCAAAATGACGACGATGACGACGATGATGATCATGATGTGGAGGTTGTCTACGAGCCCTAGTGGACTTGTTCTGGTGCGCGTGAATGAATCAATGTCGGATGTTTGTCTCAGGTAATAAGGAGTGAGCGTGGCGGATCGCCAGCGTTGGGTAATCAAGATAGGCAGTGCCTTGCTGACCAATGACGGCAAGGGCTTGGATTGTGCGCTCATGCAAACCTGGGTGGATCGCATGGTCGCTCTGCGTGAGCGGGGCATTGAGGTGGTGATCGTCTCATCCGGGGCAGTGGCCGAAGGCATGACCCGCCTGGGTTGGTCCGCTCGCCCGGATTCAGTGCATGAGTTGCAGGCTGCCGCTGCGGTAGGGCAGATGGGGCTGGTGCAGGCCTGGGAGACCCGTTTTCAGCAGCACCAGCTGCATACCGCCCAGGTGCTACTTACCCATGATGACCTGTCTGACCGTAAGCGCTATCTCAATGCGCGCTCCACGCTGCTAACCTTGCTGGGCTTTGGTGTGGTGCCGGTGGTAAACGAAAACGATACCGTGGTTACCGATGAAATTCGCTTTGGCGATAACGACACGTTGGCGGCGTTGGTGGCCAATCTTGTAGAGGCTGATCGGCTGTTGATCCTGACGGATCAGGAGGGGTTGTTCGATGCAGACCCGCGTAGCAAGGCTGATGCTAATCTGATTCGCGAAGCGCGTGCCTCGGACCCGGCCATTGTCCGTGTGGCTGGCGGCGGCGGTTTGTTGGGGCGCGGTGGTATGGCCACCAAGGTACGAGCTGGAAAGCTGGCGGCCCGTTCTGGTGCTATTACAACGATTGCGTCAGGGCGTAGTCCGGAGGTGTTGATTGAGCTTGCCGACGGACAGGGGCCGGGGACTACGCTGTTGCCGGATACCACGCCAATGAATGCACGCAAGCAATGGTTGGCAGGGCATTTGCAGATGCGTGGGCGGTTGGTGCTGGATGCTGGGGCGGTGGTGCGTTTGCGTGAAGGTGGCTCTAGCCTGTTGCCGGTAGGAGTGGTGGATGTGTTTGGCCAGTTTTCCCGTGGCGAAATGGTGGCCTGTGAAGATGAGCGTGGCGAGCGGGTTGGCTGTGGCCTGGTGAATTATGATGCGGCAGATGCGCGCCGGATTTGTCGTAAGAAAAGTGCTGAAATCGCCGGTGTGCTGGGTTTCATGAACGAGGAAGAGCTGATCCACCGGGATAACCTGGTGTTGATGGAGGCCGGGAGCCGGGTTTCGGGCGCTTGATGTGGGGGCTAGCTTAGAATCTTTGCCGTCTGGTGCCCTTAAGTATCAGGCATAAAAAAACCGGCTCAGGGCCGGTTTTTTTATGTACACCAAGAGGCTTAGGCTTAGGCTGCCATTGCCTTGATCTTGGTGTTCAGGCGACTCTTGTGGCGAGCGGCCTTGTTTGGGTGAAACTTGCCCTTGCGGGTGGCTTTGTCCAGCACAGACACCGCTTGGTTGTAAGCTTCCTGAGCGCTGCCTTGGTCGCCGGACGCAATAGCCGCGTTCACCTTCTTCAGGTATGTGCGCACCATGGAGCGCATCGCTGCGTTGTGCTGACGGCGATTTTCCGCCTGACGCGCACGCTTGCGTGCTTGCGGTGAGTTAGCCAAGGTCCTGCTCCTATCTAAAATTCGAGGTCAAATTCGGTTTGTGACACTGGCCCCTAAGGGCTGACCTGGGTATCGGAAGCCACATCGTGGCTAAAAAATACACGGGTCACGGTCTAAAGACGCGCAACTATGCCGATCAAGGCGGCCTGTGTCAATGGTGAATGCCTGTTGAAATGATGATTGGCACGTGGCTCTCTGGCGGTTTGGGTGGCCTTTCGTTAACCTTCACCGGTTTCTTGGAGCGACAATGACCGATATCCCCGAACAACCCCCGAAAAAGGCAGGTTTGCTGGCCTCCACCGCCGTGGTGGCGACCATGACTATGCTGTCGCGGGTGCTGGGGTTGGTGCGTGATGTGGTTATCGCCAGAATGCTTGGCGCCTCCGCCGGTGCGGATGCTTTTTTTGTGGCATTGAAAATTCCTAATTTTCTGCGTCGATTGTTTGCCGAAGGGGCCTTTAATCAGGCCTTTGTGCCTGTGCTTAGTGAATATCGCAGCAAGGGTAGTATGGCGGCGACCAAGTTGCTGGTAGATCGAGTGGCGGGCACGTTAGGCGGCACTTTGATGTTAGTAACCCTGGTCGGGGTGCTGGCGGCACCGGGAATTATTTGGATATTCGCCCCGGGTTTTGGGGATGATCCGGTAAAACGGGCGCTGACGGTTGAGATGTTGCGCCTCACCTTTCCTTACCTGTTCTTCATTGCGCTTACCGCCTTTGCCGGTGGCATTCTCAATAGCTGGAACCGTTTTGCGGTGCCGGCGTTTACGCCGGTGTTGCTCAATCTGAGCCTGATCGGTTGTGCCCTGTTTCTGGCGCCACATTTTGCCGAGGAGCGCATGGCGGTGGCGCTGGCTTGGGGAGTGTTGATTGCCGGGATAGCGCAGCTTTTGTTCCAATTGCCATTTTTGGCTCGGCTGAACCTAATGCCGATCCCGCGGATGGGCTGGAGTGACCCCGGTGTCCGTAAGATCATGAGGCTGATGGCGCCGGCCCTGTTCGGGGCATCGGTTTATCAGCTTAATTCTTTGGTCAATACGATTCTGGCCTCTATGTTGGAAACGGGATCGGTGACCTGGCTGTACTACACGGATCGCTTGATTGAATTGCCTTTAGGGATTTTTGCGGTGGCCATTGGTACGGTAATTCTGCCCAGCTTATCCAGTAAACATGCGGATGCCTCTGCTGAGGCGTTCTCGAGGACCTTGGACTGGGCCATTCGGATGGTGTTGCTGGTTGGCTTGCCTGCGGCTTTGGCGTTGTTTGCTTTGGCCGAGCCATTGTTATCTACCCTGTTTCAATACGGTGAGTTTTCGGCGTTTGATGTGACGAAAACCGCCGCATCGCTTCGTGCGTATAGCGCGGGTTTGCTCGCCGCCATGTTGATCAAGGTTTTGGCGCCAGGGTTCTATGCGCGCCAAGATACACGCACCCCGGTGCGCATCGGGGTGTTGGCCATGCTGGCTAACATGTTGTTGGGCGCCTTGTTGGTGTGGGAGTGGCGTCATGTTGGCTTGGCCTCGGCCATGGCGCTATCGGCTTGGCTGAATGCCGGTTTGTTATATTTGGGCCTGCGCCGTAGTGGGGTGTACCAGCCGTTGTCAGGTTGGGGGTTGCAATGGTTGCGGATGTTGTTGGCCGGGGCGTCCATGGTGGCGGCTTGTTACTGGCTGTCACTGCAGACCACAGCCTGGAATGAGCCCGGAGTGTGGCCTCGAGTCGGCTGGCTGTCATTGATAGTGGCTGCGGGCGTGGCCATTTATTTGTCGTCACTGGTGGTGTTAGGTTTGCGGGTGCGGCACTTGCGCCGTTAGTGATTTCGCATTGTGGCGCTCGGGCGTGTGTCGTGGGCCTGCCCAACTCTGTATAATCGGGCGTCTTTTGATATGAGGGTGAGATGCGACTGATTCGCGGCATTCACAATCTGCGCGATACGCATCGCGGCTGTGTGGCTACCATCGGCAATTTCGATGGGGTGCATCAGGGCCATCAGCGCATTCTGGATCAGGTTATCGCAGAGGCCCGTGGCCGTGGCCTGAAAGCCACCGTGATGCTATTCGAGCCGCAACCCCAGGAGTTTTTTTCCCCCCAGACAGCGCCGCCGCGGCTGATGTCGCTGCGCGACAAGTTGATCGCCCTGCGCGAGGCCGGTGTGGATCAGGTGCTGTGTCTGCGCTTTGATGAGCGTTTTCGCTCTCTGACGGCGCAAGCCTTTGTGAAGGGCTTATTAGTAGATGGTTTGGGGGTGGAGTATCTGGTGGTGGGGGATGATTTTCGTTTTGGTTGTGGCCGAGACGGTGATTTTTCCTATTTGCAGCAGGCCGGAAAACAGTTTGATTTTGCGGTGACCGATACCGCCACCTGTGAAATTGAAGGTGATCGGGTGTCCAGCACCCGGGTGCGAGCAGCGCTAAGGGAGGGTGACTTCGCGTTAGCGGAGCGCTTGCTGGGGCGACCTTTTGCTATTAGTGGCCGGGTACGCCATGGCGACAAAATTGGCCGGACCTTGGGGCTGCCCACGGTGAATCTGGCGTTAAAACGTTTACAGTCCCCCTTGCATGGTGTTTTTGCGGTGGCGGTTACTGGCGCAGGGCTTACCGACCAGCCCGGGGCCGCCAATATGGGCACCCGTCCCACGGTGAATGGCACGGAGAATCGTTTGGAAGTATATCTGCTGGATTACGGTGATCCGGCGGGTAGCTCAGGCGATGCTCAGTGCACGCATCAAGATAGCCTGTACGGCGCGCACCTGACAGTGGCCTTCCGCCATTATGTGCGCCCGGAAGAAAAATTCGCGGATCTGGACTTGTTGAAAACTGCCATCCGGCAGGACATAAACGCGGTCCGGGCCTTTTTTGATATGCCTACGGTGTAATAAGCGGAATCATGACGGACTACAAGGCAACGCTAAACCTTCCCCAAACCGGCTTTCCGATGAAAGCGGGCCTGTCCCAGCGTGAACCTGCGCGGCTCAAAGAGTGGCAGCAGAAGCAGCTGTACCAAAAGATTCGTGAGGCGTTTGCCGGCCGACCCAAGTTTATTCTTCATGACGGCCCTCCTTACGCCAATGGCGATATTCATATCGGCCATGCGGTAAACAAGATTCTCAAGGATATGATCGTCAAGTCTCGTACGTTGGCGGGTTTCGATGCCCCCTATGTACCCGGTTGGGACTGCCATGGTCTGCCCATTGAGCTAATGGTAGAAAAAAAGGTGGGTAAGGCCGGGCATAAAGTCGATGCAGGGACTTTCCGCAAGAAATGCCGTGAATACGCTAGCAAACAGGTGGCGGGGCAGAAGTCTGACTTTATGCGCCTGGGCGTGTTGGGTGACTGGGATAACCCCTACCTGACCATGGACTTTACTTTCGAGGCGAACATTATTCGCTCGCTGGGCAAGATTGTGGATAACGGTCACCTGCAGCAGGGCTTCAAACCCGTGCACTGGTGTCTGGATTGCGGCTCTGCGCTGGCGGAAGCCGAGGTTGAATACGAGGACAAAATTTCCCCGGCCATTGATGTGGCGTTTCCGGTGGTGGATGTGGCGGACTTTGTTGCCCGTTCGGGCATTGAGGCCAGCGCCCCGGCGTTGGTGATCTGGACCACGACTCCCTGGACTTTGCCGGCCAACCGGGCGGTGGCGGTGCATCCTGAGCTGGATTATGTGTTGTTGTCTGGTGAGTTGTCCGGTGTGGCCCGTGAACTGTTGGTGGCCGAGGCGCTGGCGGATGATTTGGTAACGCGCTGGGGGTTGGAGAATGTAACCCGTTCGGCGGCGGTTGCCGGTAGCAAGCTGGAAATGCTGGCCCTGCAGCACCCGTTTCTCGAGGCGCAGGTACCGGTGGTATTCGGTGAACATGTGACCACCGATGCCGGTACCGGCTTGGTGCATACGGCGCCGGGCCATGGTGTCGACGATTTTATGGTGGGTAAGCAATACGATCTAGACCCGATTAGCCCGGTGCTGGATAACGGCTTGTTCCGTGAGGACCTGCCCGTGGTAGGTGGCCTGCATGTGAGCAAGGCCAACGAGCCGGTGATTGAGGCCCTGAAAGACAGCGGTAACTTGGTCAAGCTGGCCAAAATTGAACACAGCTACCCGCATTGCTGGCGCCATAAAACACCGCTCATTTTCCGGGCGACAGCCCAGTGGTTTGTATCCATGGATCAAGCGGGGCTGTTGCCCCGTGCTCGCCAGGAAATTGATAAGGTGCAGTGGCTGCCTGAGTGGGGTAAGGCGCGTATCGAAGGCATGCTAACCGATCGTCCAGACTGGTGTATTTCCCGTCAGCGGACCTGGGGTGTGCCTATTGCTTTGTTCGTGAATAAGGAAACCAGCGAACTGCATCCACAAACCCCTGCCTTGATCGAACAGGTAGCGCAGCGGGTGGAGAAGGCGGGGGTTGATGCCTGGTTTGATCTGGACCCGGCGGAGCTGTTGGGTGATGAAGCGGATCAGTACAGCAAGGTCACCGATACGCTGGACGTATGGTTCGATTCTGGTGTGACTCATTATTGCGTGTTGGATCAGCGTGAACAGCTGCGCGCCCCGGCGGACCTGTATCTGGAAGGTTCGGATCAGCATCGCGGCTGGTTTCAGTCGTCTTTGCTAACCAGCTTGGCGATTCGTGATGCCGCTCCTTATAGTACGGTGTTGACCCATGGTTTTACCGTGGACGAGCACGGCCGCAAGATGTCCAAGTCCGTCGGCAACGTGATCGCGCCACAGGAAGTCTGGAACGACCTGGGTGCGGATATTCTGCGTCTTTGGGTGTGCGCCACTGACTACCGTGGTGAGATGTCCGTTTCCAAGGATATTCTCAAGCAAATGGGCGACAGCTATCGCCGTATTCGTAATACCAGCCGTTTCCTGTTGTCCAACCTGAGTGGTTTCGAGCCCGCTACGGATGCTCTGCAGCCAGAACAAATGCTGGCGCTGGACCGCTATATTGTGGACCGTGCACTGCAAGTGCAGGCTGAGATTCAGGACCTGTACGACGGTTATCATTTCCATCAGGTCTATCAGAAGCTGCATAACTTCTGCGCACTGGACCTGGGCGGTTTTTACCTGGATATCATCAAGGATCGCCAATACACCACCCAAGCGGATTCCGTGGCGCGGCGTTCCTGCCAGACCGCCTTGTACCATATTGCTCAAGCGCTGGTGCGCTGGATGGCGCCGGTGCTCAGCTTCACTGCTGAGGAAATCTACGAGAACCTGCCCGGTGAGCGGCTGGATTCCGTATTCCTGGCAGAGTGGTACGACGGCCTGTTTGCGCTGGCCGACAATGCCGATATGGGTCGGGCGTTCTGGGACAAAGTGCAGGACGCCAAGCAGGCGGTGAACAAGGCCATTGAAGGGGCCCGTGCCGCCAAGTTGATCAAGGGTAGCCTGAGCGCCGAAGTGGTGTTGTTTGTTGATGCGGAGCAGAACGCATTGTTGCAGCGTCTTGGCGATGAGCTGCGCTTTGTCACTATTACCTCCGCGGCAGTACTCAAGCCATTGGCAGAGGCACCGGCGGAGCTGGAAGACACGTCTGTAGCGGGATTGAAAGTGCAGGTGTTGGCTTCGGATCACGCCAAGTGCGCCCGTTGTTGGCATCACCAGCCGGATGTGGGGAGCCACGCTGAGCACCCTGAGTTGTGCGGGCGCTGCATTACCAATGTAGAGGGCGACGGTGAGGTTCGACACTATGCCTGATAACAAGCCGGACGTCGGGCGCCAGATGCCAGGCAGTGCCAAGAAATGGCTACCCGGTCAGCTGTCCTGGTTGTGGCTGACGACGCTGATTATCGTGCTGGATCAGTGGACCAAGCATGAAGTGGTGGCGGTGTTTACCCTGTATGAGCGGCTGGAAGTGTTTCCGCATTTTAATTTAACCCTGGCCTATAACAGCGGCGCCGCATTCAGCTTTCTGGCCGATGCAGGCGGCTGGCAGCGCTGGTTCTTTACTGCCATAGCGGTGGGCGCCTCGGTGATGATTTTGATCTGGCTGGCCCGGCTTACGGCTGCGGAAAAGCTGCAAGGGGTGGCGCTGTCGCTGATTCTGGCCGGTGCGTTGGGCAATTTTTACGATCGGTTGGTGTTGGGGCATGTGGTCGACTTTCTAGACTTCTACTGGGGCGATTATCATTTTCCCGCTTTCAATATTGCCGACACCGCCATTACCCTTGGGGCCGCATTGATCCTGCTGGAAATGCTGCTGTCAGCGAAAAGAGAGCGTAAAAATAATGAGTGAGTTGCTTCGCGTAGGCCCGGAAACCCGGATTACGCTGCATTTTGCCGTGCGTCTGATGGATGGCACGGATCTGGATTCTACCTTTGATGGCGAGCCTGCTTCTTTTGTATGGGGAGATGAGTCCCTGCTGCCGGGTTTTGAAAATGCCATTCGTGGGCTTAAAGCTGGCGATCGCCGCAGTGTTTTTCTTGAGGCGGCCAAGGCCTTCGGTGAGTACAACGAGCAGAATGTGCAACATTTCACCCGTGACACCTTTGCCGAGCACGATGCTCTTGAGCCGGGTATGGTGCTGAGTTTTGCCGATGCGGGCGGCGCTGAATTGCCAGGCGTCATCGGTAAGGTCGATGAGGAGTGGGTCACGGTGGATTTCAATCACCCTTTGGCAGGCCGCGATCTCACCTTCGAGGTGGAAATCATTAGTATTGAACGCCATGCTCCCGAGCAGCCTGTGACGCTCAATTGACCGTTGCCGGTGGACAGCCGGCGGTGAAAAGAGGAACGTTCATGGTTAGGCGGACAAACAACGGGCCGGCGGAATGATTCTGGTTTTCCGCTGCCCATTATCCACAGTCAACCATCAGTTGAATTATGCAAATTCGTCTCGCTAATCCCCGCGGTTTCTGTGCTGGCGTGGATCGTGCCATCGACATCGTCAATCGCGCCTTGGAAGTGTTTGGGCCGCCGATCCATGTTCGTCACGAAGTGGTGCATAACCGCTATGTGGTGGAGGATTTACGCCAGCGCGGCGCTGTGTTCGTGGAAGAGCTGCACGAAGTGCCGGACGATGCCATTGTCATTTTCAGTGCCCACGGTGTCTCCAAAGCGGTGCAGGAAGAGGCCAAGCGTCGTCAGCTGCAGGTTTTCGATGCCACTTGCCCTCTGGTCACTAAGGTGCATATGGAAGTCATCCGTTATGCCCGCGAGGGACGCGAAAGCATCCTGATAGGCCATGCCGGTCACCCAGAAGTGGAAGGCACCATGGGGCAGTATGATAAATCCTATGGCGGTGATATCTATCTGGTGGAAGACGAAGCTGATGTGGTGGCCCTGACGGTGCGAGATGAAAGCAAATTGGCTTTCGTGACCCAAACCACACTGAGTGTGGACGATACTGCCCGGGTCATTGATGCTCTGCGCCAGCGGTTCCCGGCCATTATCGGCCCCAAACGCGAAGATATTTGTTACGCAACGACGAACCGGCAGGATGCCGTGCGGCAGTTGGCGCTGGAATGCGGCCTGGTGTTGGTGGTTGGTTCGGTGAATAGCTCTAATTCCAACCGCCTGCGTGAGCTGGCCGAGCGCTGTGGTGCGGAGGCTTATCTGATTGATGAGCCGTCCCAAATTGAAGCGAGCTGGCTGAAAGGCAAAGCCGCCGTCGGCGTTACCGCCGGAGCTAGTGCGCCTGAAGATCTAGTACAACAGGTTATCGCTACCCTGAAAAACCTAGGCGGTGAGGATGCCGAAGAAATCCCCGGCCGCGAAGAAAATATCCGCTTCTCTATGCCCAAGGCGCTACGCCCGTAGCGCTTGTCCTGCCTTTAGTACCGTTAACTCCTCGGCTTTATCTCTTAGCGCTTCAATATAAGCAATAAGCAAAAATTTGCTTCAGTCTACGCTTGAAGTGTGATGTTTTTCACGCGAAAAGTGCCAAAAGTCATTGTTTTTCAGCGGCTTATACCGTTCAGTGGCAGCAAGGGGCCACTGGTCTTCATTCAATTGAAGGCAGATCGGGTCTTGCTATCGTGATAGTCCGAATAAGATCAATAGACCGGGGCAGGGATGAAAACAGCATCAAAAAGCCACGCCCAGACAGGCTTTACCATCATCGAATTGATGATCGGGATTGCTGTGGCGGGCATTCTTTTGGCGGTTGCCGTACCAGCGTTTAATGACTTCCAGAAAAGAAACGCTCTGCGCTCTACGGCGGCTGACTTTATTACTGCGATTAATACTGCCCGCATTCAGGCGATCAATTTGAGAGTAACTGTAACGCTTAAGCCGATTTCAGGCTCGGACTGGGGAGGGGGCTGGGTAATTGATTACCCAGCATCGGTTCTCACAGAGGATGACCAGGAGTTCTTGCCGACAGGCAGCAGTAAAATTATTTCCGAGGCCGGGCTGAGCAAAATTGAATTTCGTAGTAATGGTTTGTCGAACGCGGGTGAGGCTAAATTTTCTTTATGCGATGACCGTAGTGCAGAGGAAGGAAGAACAATTACTGTTTCGCCCTTTGGCAAGGTCACCAACGAAGTGAAGAGCTGTAGCTGATGATGATCACGGGAAAACAACAACGTGGTGTGGGGCTTATCGAGGTGATGATTGCCTTGTTAGTGCTAGCAATTGGAGTGCTTGGCTATGCGGGAATGCAGCTTACCGCGCTGAAAGCCTCGGAGGATGCTAACAACCGAGCACAAGCCACTTTACTCGGACAGGATGCTCTTGAGCGTTTTCTTGCCAATGAAACCGCAATGGCTTCTTACACTGATGTAGATCAATGGCCAGATGAGAGTACGCCCCCTGGGGAAAAGCCGGATGTGCTGAATGATTGTATTACCAGCTCCTGTAATGCGAATGATCTTGCCTCGTGGGATATCAGCATGCTTGCGTGGCAGGCGGCGAATCAGTTGCCTGCGGGAATGATTGCGGTTGACGAATGTCAGCATGCTACCGGGATTAGTTGTGTGGTTGTTAGCTGGAACGATGATGAGCCTAATGACTGCATGACGAATGATGGCGTTAACACAGGTATAGGTACTTCTTGCGTGGTGCTGGAGGTAGCGCGATGAAAAAAAGCAAAGGTTTTAGTCTTGTCGAATTAATGGTGGCGATGCTTCTCGGTTTGCTTATCACCGGTGCGGCCTTGCAGCTTTTTCTTGCAAATCAACAATCCTTTGCTTTGCAGCAAACGTTGTCTCGGGTCCAGGAAGATGGCCAGCTTTTCGTTCGTTATCTTAGGGAGGATTTGCGAAGAGCCGGTTTGGAAATGGACGGTGTTACGGCGTTAACTGATGAGAAAGGGATTCGCTTCGCCACGGTAGGGCCCGTTCCTGGTTCGGCAAACGGTAACGATTATGATCGGTTGACGTTGGCTTACCATGGAATGTCCGATTGTGAAGGTTCAGCAGTAACGATATTGAGTGAAGTAGTGAATACCTACTTCGTGAATAATGATGGGAAGCTTATCTGTAAAGGTAACTTGACTGGCGGCAATGGGGTCGTGCTATTAGATGGCGTGGAGGCCTTTGAGTTGCTCTACGGTATTGATGAGAATCAGGATGGTTACGCTAATGTAAGTCGTTATGTTGAAGCTGGGAATCAGGGCAGCTTTCCGGTTGTTGCTGTTCGCTTTTCTCTCCTACTTAAAGAAGAAAGTAACTCTTTACCGCAAAGTGATGGGAGCCGAAAGTTCTATGTGCTGACTAAGACAGTGAGCGAACCGGAAGATCGCTCTATTCGCCGTATTTTTATGTCGACGGTCAAAATGCGTAATTACAAGTGGGATGCCGTATGACTACCAATATGATTATCTGGAAACGTCAGCAGGGGGCAGCCCTGGTCGTTGCGCTGTTGATTCTAGTGGTGGTGTCCTTACTTGGTGTGTCGGCTATGAAATCCAGTGTATTTTCAGCAAAGGTTGCAACGGGGACCCAGGCAGATGCAATGACTTTTGAGGCTGCAGAAACCACCTTGGCGGAAGCATATAAAGAACTGAATAACATGTCGGGTGCGGATCTCTATACGAAGTTGGCGGGTGGCGAGTTACTCATCCGCTGTGTAACGGAGGAAGACACCACAAAAGAAGGGGCCTGCAGTCAAGGTGATGCCTTGGATTCTAGGGGGCTGATTGTTGCTCAGTCGTTTTCAAAATTGAATGGCTATGACCCTGTGCCTGGATCGCAAATTAGCACCACGGGTGGAGGGGCTATTTTTGTAGATTATAAGATCGCGATGTTAGGCGAGAGCGAAATGAGTAGTTTTAACCTGGATAATCACCACCTTCAGGAGGCCTTGAAGCGGGGTATAAAACCAGGATCCGAAATTGAATAGGAGGGGGACAATGAGCTATTCAAAAAAGGTTTATCTACTGGTGCTTATGGTGCTTATGGCTCCTGTTGCAATTCATGCAGATGACACTGAGATTTATTATTCTCAGGCTGCTGCAGGTGGGAGCGAGAATAAGCCTTCTGCCAATGTAATGGTTCTTTTGGATACCTCTGGCAGTATGCGTTTTTGTAAAAATAGCGAGGCCAATGTTGCTTGGTGCAGTGATGTTGAAGAGCGACGCATCAACATGCTGGAAGATGCAATGCATGTATTGATCGACTCCGTTCCTGGAGATGTAAAGATGGGACTGGGTCGATTTAATGCCGGTTATAACTGTAATGGCGGGCGTAATACTTGCGGAGCTCATGTTCTTCTGCCGGTAACCGATATTGATGAAAAAACTAAAAGAGTCTTCAAGGATACGGTTTCTTCCCTGAATTCTGCAGGGGACTCTCCAAGCGGTCCTAGCGATGGAGCCCCTTACGGTAGTACGCCTACCGCTGAAGCCTACTGGGAGATGGGGCGTTACATGATTGGAAGTTCCCCTCAAAGCTATACTTCCTACGGCGATAGTTCTAATGATGACAACACTAGTGAAGTTTGCCTCGAGTACGAAGAAAACCAGACATGCAGTAATGTTAATGTCTATGGGTGGATGGATTTGCCGGCTAACGATTCATGTAATACTAGTTCGTCTACATGTCGCCGGGAGTGCGTGAGTCGGTGGCTTGTGTTTTGTCAAGAATACGTTTATCAGCGCTATCAGATAGTGGGCCAAGAGCAGGAGTGTGAAACCACAGAGATCTGTGTTGACGAAAAAAAGATCGTGGATAATGGCAACTATGTTTCACCAAGAAACACTGCCAATGAATGTGAGAGTAATCATATTGTTCTGTTTACAGACGGAGAGGCTAATGATGTGAATCTCCCCTGTGGCGGCGGTTCATCCTATGATTGTCAGCGTGCTATCTCTGATTATCTTGATCGAGATTTCGAAATAAAGACCTACAACGTAGGCTTGCACATGGAGGACAATCGAGCAGATATGGAAACAGTGTCCTCCGATGGGGCTGATGGCACCTATACCGCCTCTGATGCGGAGTCACTTGCTAGTGCGTTCCTTGATATTTTTGATCTGATCGAAAAAGAATCTCGCTCTATTGCGGCTCCAGGTGTTGCGATTAACCAGATGGACCGATTTCAGCATCTAGATCAACTCTATTATTCCGTATTTGAGCCGAGTGAAAATAGTTATTGGCAAGGAAATTTGAAACGTTACCAGCTTGAAGATGGTGTTATTAAGGGTAAGAACGGCCCAGCAGTTGACCAAGATACCGGTTTCTTTAAGGAGTTTTCTCAGAGTTTCTGGAGTGATGAAGTTGATGGCTATGACGCTAAAATCGGCGGAGCTCGAGAGGAGGTTTCGTCGCGACGACTTTTCTATACTACTGCTGGAGGCGATACCCGTAAGATCGACTGGGAAAATATAGCAAACAATAATCTAACAAAGGAAAGCTTTGGCCTCAATTCAGGTGCTGACGATGATGAGCTTGAAAACCTTCTCGATGAAATGAAGGTGATGTGGGGTGATCCGCTCCATAGTGTTCCAGTAATGGTCAACTATGGAGGAGATAGTGACAATAATATTGTTTTCGTTTCAAACAATGGCGGCATGCTTCATGCTGTCGATGCTAAAAACGGGGAAGAAAAGTTTGCTTTTATGCCTTACGAATTTTTTTCTAGGGCGAATGAATACACAACGGAACGCTTAGCGCTTAAGGATAGAAATATACGACAAAGCTATGGGCTAGACGGGAGCTGGGTGGCTTGGCGTCGTCCGGGTGATACCGTCGATGCCAAGCCTTCGGATGTGTTCCTCTACGGTGGGATGCGCCGGGGAGGGCGAGACTACTATGCAGTGGATGTCGGTAATATTAGTAGCCCTTCGATGATGTGGCAGATTAAAGGTGGTAGTGGTGACTTTTCCAATTTAGGGCAAACGTGGTCAACACCAACGCTTACCCAGATTCCTGTGGGGGGCGAGAATGTGCCTGTACTGGTTTTTGGTGGAGGGTATGACTCTGCTGCTCATGATAAGAAGCAGGGGAAGAGCAGAGGTAACGGCGATTCGATGGGTAACGCGATCTACATTGTTGATGCCCGCACAGGAGAATTAATCTGGTCGGCCAGTGATACTGGTGCCAGTACGAATGTTGCGAGTATGAAGTGGTCTATCCCGAGCAGTATTGCTGTTGTTGATAAAGAGTTTGATGGAATAGCAGATTATCTATATTTCGGTGATCTGGGAGGTCAAGTATTCCGGGTTGATATTGATCAGACCGGAGGAAAGAAAATGAAAGTGCACCGCTTGGCAAGGGTTAGTGGTTCTAGTGTCTCAGATAATCGCCGTATTTATGAAGCACCTTCGGTTGTTTATTTAAATGATAACGGTGTGAATACTTTGTATGTTGCTGTTGCTACAGGGTATCGCTCTCACCCTCTTGATGAAAATATCCGTGATGGCATTTTTGTTATAAAGGACAAGACCGCCTTATCAACGTCAATGGATGCGCCAGATGATGTGATGCTGTCGCAGCTTACTGATGTGGCTACAGGTACGCCGGAAGAAAGTGATATGGGGTGGTATTACTTGCTTGAGAAGGGTGAGAAATCATTGGCTTCGCCGGTTGTTTTCAAAAATATTTTACGCTTCACTACGTATAAACCAGAGAAGGCCGTTGGCGATGATGATAGTGCTTGTTCTGTGAGTTTTGGGAAGTCTTTTTTACACACGGTAAATATTGAAACGGCAGAGCCGGCCAGTTTTAATAATGACGGTAACGTTCCAACGAGTCGTAGTGAAGAGCTTGAGCAAACCACTCCTCCCCCATCGCCAGTACTAGTAACCGATGGTGAAGGTAATGTGTATGTGGTCGTGGGTACTGAAGTAATTGGTGCTGAAGACTTGGGTTATACGCACTTAAGAAAACGTCGCTGGTATCAGATGGATAAAACCAAAGCGAATGAATTTAAGGCGCCTTAAGCGAGTGACGAGGTTGTGTATGATGTCTGGAAAATCGGTGTGTAAAGGCCGTGATCAGCAAGGCTTTACCCTGATTGAGTTGATGATTGTGGTGGTGATAGTGGCGATTCTCGCCTCTATTGCTTACCCCAGTTATACCCGTTATGTGCAGGATACTCGCCAGGCGGAAGCGCAGGGTGAGATGATGGCCTTGGCTGGTGCACTTGAGCGGTACCGAGCAAAGAACTTTTCCTACAAAGGTGCCAACACTAAGCTAGCAGCTCTATCGCCAGTGCTTGCCAATAGTGACTATTTCACTACTGCAATCTCCGTGACGGGAACGGGGAGTCAGCAGTATGAAATTACAGTGACGCCGAAAACGGGCGTAATGACGGGCACCGAAGTGTTGAAGATCAATAGTGAAGGGCAGACATGTATGAAGGTTTCTGGCTGTACTATTGGCACGGACGATTCTTGGAAAGAACATTAATCGCAGTCTTCCGGTTTGGCGGTCTCCACTCTAGGGCGGCCAATCCAGTTCATGGTAATTCTTCTTGCCGCGACAGGGTTGCATAGATAAAAGCTGCCATTTTGGAAATGGCTGTTGCCCTTGTTGTGAAAGACCAACGCATTACCTTTGAAACGTTTCCAGATTAGGCGTGTTTGCCCTGGGAGCTGGTAGTGCTCAATGATTTCGGATGCGTTCAGATTTCCATCGTTGTTTCGATCGAACCCCATCCAAACTTGTTGTGTTTCCTCGAATTTATTACAACCGTTTTGTCCATCGCAGATCATGCGGTTACCATCGGTAATCGCCCCGGCACGAGCCTGTCTTATCAGGCTGTGCAATGTCATGGTGGCTGTGCGAACTTGATAGCGAGGAATGATGTCATTCCACGCATAGGAAGCACAGACAGAAAGAACACCGATGATAGTGATGCTTGTCAATATTTCAATCAGCGTTAAACCGTATTGTTGTGGGCATTGATAGTGGCGGGCCATCTTTAGGGCTCCCATAGCAATGCATAAAAGCCTACGGGAGAATGCGCTGGGTGGTTATGCTATTGTTGCCATCCTTAATGTCTGCTGTTTCCTCATATTGCCATGTCTGATGTGCTCGTTGTAGGTGGTGGAATTATCGGTCTTTTTTGTGCGCTTGAGCTTACAAAGCGAGGCAGGAAAGTGACGATCATTGATGCCCCAGATAAATATCCGCCGGCCTCTTGGGCCGGTGGCGGCATTCTTTCCCCTTTATATGCTTGGCGTTATTGCGATGCTATGACGCTCTTGTCGGTAAATGCGTTTTCCCGTTATCAGAAAGTTTTGGAAGAGTGTGATTCGGCAGGTATACCTGGTTGTGGCTCACTGTTGCATGGCGGTGGTTTGTGGGTTGAAACGGCAGAAGAGGATGCTGCTCTAGCATTTGAATGGGCACAACGCTGGCATATTCCAGTACAAGCGGTCTTGGCCCATGAGCAAATGGAAGAATCTGCTGCTGGCGGAGGGCTGTTGTTTCCGTCACTGGGTAATATTCGTAATCCGGGTGTACTAAGAGTGTTGCGTGCGTATTTGCTGCGGTTGGGCGTGCGCTTTGAGTCGGCCATTATTCGCCATGTTCGGCCGTTGAATCTGGGTGGGGAAGTTGGGGCTGCTGATGGACGACGCTGGCACAGCGATGCCGTTGTGATCAGTGCTGGGCATGCAGCCCCAGGCCTTTTGCTCTCCATGGGGGTTACACTGCCGCTTTTTCCTGCAAAAGGTGAGATGTTGCTGTATCACATGCAGCCCGGTCAGGTGCCTGCGGTTATGTTGACTGAGCGAGGATATCTGATTCCGCGGCACGATGGCTCCGTGCTGGTGGGGTCAACGCTGAGGCGAGGCGATAATACGACATACCCTACCGTAGCTGGGCGTTATCAGTTAGAGCGGTTGGCGGCGAGATTATGGCCGGAGCTGGCATCCTGTTCGCCAGCCTTTCATTGGGCAGGGGTGCGACCGGGCTGTGAGCGTGATATTCCGTTTATTGGTTCGGTACCAGGAACCAATGGGGTGTTTGCGGCTGTTGGCCATTATCGAAACGGGCTGGTGGCGGCGCCGGCCAGTGCGGAGTTGCTCGCCCAGTTGATTACTGGCGAGCAAACCTTTGTTGATCCCGAGCCTTATTCGTTATCGTCTGTTTCGTCGTCATCACGGTCCAGCTCCAGCTTTTTCAATCGGTAGCGCAAAGAGCGGAAGGTCATGCCGAGTTTTTTTGCGGCGGCGGTACGATTCCAGTGAGTTGTATCCAGAGCCTTGAGTATTTCCTGTTTTTCGATTTCCTGAAGAAACTCTTCCAGGGGCTGTTCGCTGGGTCTTATGGGGGGGGGCGAGGTTGAAGTGCTAGAACGGTTTGAGGCCAGCCCAGAACGGTTTGATGGTAGGCGCAGGTGTTCGGGGAGAATAGTGTTGCCGTCACACAATGTTAGCGCCCGCTCCAGGGTGTTTTCCAACTCCCTGACATTGCCGGGAAACGCGTAGTTGGCAATGGCATTCACCGCGTCAGAGCTAACGCTGGGCGGCGGAATTTCCCAGGCTTGGCTGAGCCGGTCGAGAATATGCCGAACCAGCTTTGGAATATCTTCACGTCGCTCGCGTAACGGCGGAACGTGAGCCTCGATAACATTAAGCCGATAGAAAAGATCCTGACGAAAACGCCCCTCTTCCATTTCGTCTTCCAGGTTCTTGTGGGTGGCGCAGAGAATCCGTAGATTGACTTGGAATTCCTTGGCTTCGCCTACCGGTCGAACGGATTTTTCCTGAATGGCTCGTAGCAGTTTGACCTGCATATGTAAGGGAAGGTCGGCCACTTCATCGAGAAATAAGGTGCCGCCATCAGCTTCGCGGAACAGTCCCTTTCGGTCTTCCACCGCGCCGGTAAATGCGCCTTTGCGATGGCCAAAAAATTCACTTTCCATTAGTTCAGACGGTATGGCGCCGCAGTTTACTGCCACAAACGGTTTTTCCCGGCGCGGTCCTAACGTGTGAATTAATCGTGCGATACGCTCTTTACCGCTTCCTGATTCGCCACTTATATAAATAGGCGCTTGGCTGCGCGCCAACTTTCGAACCTGGCTTTTTAGCGCGACCATGCTGGGCGCGTCACCAATCAGATTATCTTCTTCTTCATGGTGTTCTTCGACTTCGTTGATGCCCAGCCCGTCTTCAATTAACTGCCTTAATCGGTCAAGAGCGACAGGCTTGGCAATAAAATCATAGGCGCCATATTTCATCGCATCGGTGGCGGTTTTCATGCTGCCGTAGGCGGTTATTACGGCAGTGGGCATAGTCGGACAATATTGTGAAATGAATTGGAGAAGCTCTAGGCCGGTACCATCCCCCAGGTTCATATCTGTCAGGCAGAGATCGTAGTGTGCCTCTTTAAGGCGCTGTTTGGCAGTGGACAGAGAGTCGGCGGCGGTGGCCTGAAGTTTCATGCGGCCGAGCGTGATGACCAGCAGTTCGCGCAGGTCAGCTTCATCGTCAACAACCAATACGTGGGGGGCTTCTGCACTCATAAGCGATTCTGTTATTGAAATTGTCGGTGCGGGTGAGCAAAGGTTATCACAAAGCTGGCTCCTTTCGAGCTTTCCTCCAGGTCTAGTGTGGCTTGGTTGGCATGGCACAGTTCGCGGCACAGATAAAGGCCAAGGCCATTGCCGTCTTTGGCGGTGGTGTAAAAGGGCTCGAAGAGATAATCCCTGGCCTCAAGGCTGATACCCTGGCCGTTATCTTGAACTCTTAGCCAAGGAAGACCGGTACGATCATGGTGGCCACAATGCAGACTCACCTCGCAGAAATCGCCGCCATGGCGCAGTGCATTGCCGATCAGGTTATCCAGCACCTGGATCAGCTGACTGCGATCAAAGCGCACTTCCATATCCGGTTGGCAATGAAGAGCAATTCGTCCGGTGGTGTTTTTGATTTTCCATTGCTCAGTTACTTCCTGAATTAGTGTTGGCAGAATGAATCGTTCAGCTTGCCCTTTCGGTCTGCGTGAAAGGTCTAGTACATCATGAATAATGCCGTTCACCCGAGTTACATGGTTGCGGATTATTTGTAATAGGTGCTGGTCTTCCTGGCTTGGGTCTCCATCAAGCAAGAGATCGGAGGCATGATTAATGGCACTGAGAGGATTGCGGATTTCATGGGCTAGGGTGGCAGATAGGCGCCCGAGAGAAGCTAGGTTCATTTGCTGGGCTTCCTGTGCGATTTGTGCGGTGTTCTCTAGAAAAAGCAGTGTCAGGTTTTCATGTCCGGTATCCAGCTGTGCGAACCGTGGGCTCAGCACGGGAGACTGCTCCGAGACGCGCAGGGTAGGTAAAGGCAGAAGGGGATTATCTTGCCAACGATGAAAACGGGAGGCTAATGCGTCGGGTAGGTGCTTGCCTAGCATCGGGCTGTCGAACAGATTGTTGGCGGACTGGTTGGACATGAGAACTTGAAAACCGTCGTCGAACACCAAAACGCCTGTGCGCATACGTTGCACAATTTGTTGGTTCAGTGCTTCCAGTCGTTCAATAGCAACCTGTTGCTGCAGCGTGACTTTTTCGCTTTGTTCTAGGCGATGCGCGATTTGCTGAATAATCAGCGATACCATGAAGAAGGCAATGCCGAGCAGGCTCGATTCAGTCAGCACGAACGGGGATGAGTGCTGTGTATGGATGGAAAAATAGAACTGCTCGAACATGGCGGACAGGGTTGCCAGTGCCGCGATAAGAAAGCCTTGTCGACCGCGTAAAAGAATGTTGCCAGCCGCAACGGTCACCAACAAAAGCACCGCAAGACCGCCTTCTAGTCCGCCATTGGAATGCACTACCAGTGTTAGCATCCCGAGGTCACTGATGAGCGCGGCCGGTTGTGCCCAGGCAGGAAATGCTCGTCTATGCCGGTTATTGTCCAGGGTGGCGGAGGCCAGCGTCAGGCCCAAGTAGACAAAAAGGGTTGTTTCGAAGAGGGCGGGGAAATGGGTGCCGAGCAGAGCCTTATCTGGCCCGTAGTGTAGTAATAGCAGCACGCAAGCTATGGCAATGCGGTAAACATTATAGATGCGTGCCGGTGTCCAGCCTTGGCTAGCGATCATGCTGTTCCAGATATTGGCGCTGATGTTCTTGGCTGCAGAAATGCAGCCCGCCATGACTAAAAGCGTCGGGGGCTGGAACATGAACGCCACATTGTGCGCATTTCACCATGATCTGCGGGTTACTGGTGCTATTGTCGGGCGCTGTGGGCCGGGCCTGGGCCAGCAGTTGTTTCATAACCCGCCAGGCTAGATAAATCAGCGCGGCGATAATAATCAGGCGAATTAGCCCCATGGAGCCCCCTTTATTGTTTGCTGTTTTTGTCAGGTGCGGTCGGGTTACGTGTTTCTAGCGCATTCATCGATCGCCAGCTAAAGAGTACAATCAGCGCTCACTTGAGGAAAGGCCGGTTGATCATGCGAATTATTATGGCCCAGCAGAATGCGCTGGTGGGCGATATCGAAGGCAACGCCCAGCGCGTTATTGCCGCGTCAGACGAAGCTCGTCGATTATTAGGGGCAGATTTGGTGCTGTTCCCGGAACTAATGCTTACCGGCTACCCGCCAGAAGATCTTCTGCTGCGCCCGAGTCTGAACAGTCGGGTCGATGCGGCCCTCGCAGATATCGGTGCGGCGATTTCGGTGCCCGTAGTGCTGGGCTATCCGGCGGTACGCAACGGGCATCGTCGTAATGCGGCGGGGGTGATGTTCCCGGGTGAGACTGGTCCCCGTCATGAGTATTTCAAGCAACACTTGCCCAATTACCGGGTGTTTGATGAAAAACGTTATTTTCAGCCGGGCAAGGATGCTTGCACCTTTGATATTGATGGCTGGACGCTGGGTATTACCATTTGTGAAGACATTTGGCACGCTGGCCCAGCGGCCCAGTTACAGAAGGCAGGCACCGATCTGATTCTGAATTTGAATGCCTCTCCTTATCGCATCAACAAGGCAGACGAACGTTTCGACCAGGTACAAGCCCGTTGCCGGGAGACTGGCTTGCCGGTGTTGTATTGCAATCTTGTGGGTGGCCAGGATGAGCTGGTTTTTGATGGGGCCTCATTTGTCTGCGATAGTCAGGGCAATCGCTGTGTGCAAGCTGCTAGTTTTACCGAAGCACTGGTGCCGGTGGATGTGCAATGCCAGGGCGGGCACTGTGAGCCTCGTGGTGAGGTGTTGCCGCTGCCAGGGCCGCAGGCGGGTATGTACCAGGCTTTGGTATTGGCAACCCGTGATTATGTGAACAAAAACGGTTTCAAGGGCGCTCTATTGGGACTGTCCGGGGGGATTGATTCTGCTCTGACCCTGGCGGTGGCGGTGGATGCCCTTGGCCCGGAACGGGTGGAGGCGGTGATGATGCCATTTCAGTATACCTCTGCCATGAGTCTGGAAGACGCAGAAAAACAGGCTCGAACCCTGCGCGTCCATTACCGGTTATTGCCGATCGAGGCAGCGTTTAATGGGTTTATGGATATTCTCAGGGAGCCGTTTGCAGGCACCTCCCGGGACACAACCGAAGAAAACCTCCAGGCTCGCTGTCGCGGGGTGCTGTTGATGGCGCTTTCCAACAAGAACGGTTCAGTCGTGTTGACCACGGGTAACAAGAGCGAAATGGCGGTGGGGTATGCCACGCTGTATGGCGATATGGCGGGAGGCTTCTCGGTGCTCAAGGATGTCTTCAAGACGTCAGTGTTTAACCTGTGTCGTTGGCGCAACCAACAGGCTGGGGCGGAAATTATTCCCGACAGGGTGATTACGCGCCCTCCATCCGCAGAGTTGGCTCCAGACCAAGTGGACAGTGATTCTCTGCCTGATTACGACGAGCTGGACGCGATTCTGGAGCGTTACGTGGAGCAGGACATGAGCGCCGAAGCGGTGATTCGTGATGGTTTTGATCGAGAAACAGTGTATCGGGTGGTGAAACTCACGGACCGCAACGAGTATAAGCGTCGCCAGGCTGCCGTGGGGCCGCGCGTTAGCCGCCGGGCTTTCGGCAAGGACCGGCGCTATCCAATAACCAACGGTTGGCGGCCGGGAGATTAAGTGGCTGTGGCGCAAGATGTTTGCTACTAGGTAAACACCCAAAAGCCCGCTATTGCGGGCTTTCTTCGTTAGGCGTCGGGCGTTCTGTTTGCGTGCAGCATGTTATAACAAATCGAATGTCAGCAAACTGAGTAAGCCGTTATCCTCATCTGGCCACCAAGCCAGGTCTACGTGTTTGTCGTCATCTAGAAAGGTGCTGTTGGGCCAGTTCAGGGCCAGCACCGCGCGGCTTTTTTCAGCCTGCTTGGGGAGCTCTAGCCGTTGGTAGCCTTTCACCATAATGGCCAAGCTTTCTTCCACGGCTGGGGTATGCTGATAGTGTTTTACCACATACTGCGCTCGGTTAAGAGAGGCGACGATGGCGCCGCGCCGCGCGTAATAGCGTGCCACGTGGAGTTCCTGCCGGGCGAGTTGATTGCGGATATGTACCATGCGGGCGCGAGCGTCAGGGGCGTACTCGCTGTCCGGAAAGCGGCTGACCAAGCGCTCGAAGTCGCGGAAGGCGTCTTTTGCGGCAGCCATATCCTTGCTGGAGCGGTCGGAGGCAACCATATTGTCAAACAGGCCCTTCTCCATATTGAAGTTGGCCAGCCCGCGCATGTAGAGCGCATAATCCATGCGCGGATGGGCGGGATGGTTGCGCATGAAACGCTGTGCCGCTACCACTGTGGCTGGGTAGTCCACAGATTTGTACTGGGCGTAAATCAGGTCCAGTGCGGACTGTTCGGCATAATCTCCATACGGAAAACGCGCCTCCAGCTCTTTGAGCTGGTCGATGGCCGTCAGATAGTTTTTCGATTCAATGGACTCGCGGGCTTCCCGATATTGATCGGCCTCGGTGAGCTCCGGGCGATCTTCAGGGTTAGCGGCACAGCCGGCCAGAATCAGTAGACACAGTAGTGGCCATAAAAGTCGTGGCATTCTTTCCTCGTTGAACGGGTTACAATTCGCGAATTGGGTATTTAAGCACAGGTTGAGGAACCTTTTATATGGGACATCTTGGCGGCGAAAAAATTCAGCGCACCGAACAGGTGAAGCCGGAGCACGCCGGGCAGCGGGTAGATCAGGTAGCGGCGGAGCTGTTCGAGGGCTTTTCTCGCTCGCGCCTGCAGACTTGGATCAAGAATGGTGTGTTGACGGTCAACGGTGCCCAGACCAAGCCCAAAGAGAAGCTGACCGGTAATGAATCGCTGACTCTGGAGGTGGAAATTGAGCCTGAATTGGATGATCAGCCTCAGTCCATCGATCTGGATGTGGTCTATCAGGATGACGACCTGATCGTGATTAATAAGCCCGCCGGGCTAGTGGTTCACCCGGCCGCAGGCCACGCAGATGGCACATTGCTTAACGGGTTGCTTCACTTGGACGAACGCCTTAACAGCCTGCCCCGTGCGGGTATTGTTCACCGTTTGGACCGTGATACTACTGGGTTAATGGTGGTGGCCCGTTCTCTAGAAGCTCATCAGAGCCTGGTGGCGCAACTACAAGATAAAAGTCTGTTTCGGCAATACGAGGCCATTGCGGTGGGGGTGATGACTGGCGGTGGCAAGGTGGATGCGCCCATGGGGCGTCATCCGGTGGACCGTAAGAAGCAGGCGGTAGTGAAAACCGGCGGAAAAAATGCGGTGACTCACTACCGGGTGCTTGATCGTTACCGGGCTCACACCCGGATTCAGGTGCAACTGGAAACCGGTCGTACCCATCAAATTCGCGTTCATATGGCCCATCGCAACTATCCGCTGGTGGGTGATCCGCTCTACGGAGGTCGCCTCAAGCAGCCAGCCGGTGCCACCGAAGCGTTGCGTCAGGCGCTGCATAAATTTCCCCGCCAAGCGCTACATGCCAGGAAATTGGGGCTGATCCACCCGGCTACGGGAGAGTATTGTGAGTTTCAAGCCGAATTGCCGGCGGATATGACTAGCCTGATTGTCGCGTTGGAAAATGACATCAAAGACGAATAGGTCACCCCCGCTTAGCCTCAATCAGGTGTGTTGTTCAATATGAGCGGGGGAAGGGGCCTGCGCCCCTTCATGATCAAGGAGCCGGAAATGTCACTACCGGACAAGAGTGAGTGGTTGTGCCCGGATTGGAATCCACACCCGGCAGTGCGGGTATGTGTGACCACCCGGGCTGGCGATCTCTCCCCTAAACCTTGGAACGGTTTAAATTTGGGGCTGAATTGTGGTGACCAGCCTGAGCGAGTGGAGCGGGCGCGCCACCATGTGGAGAAACAATTACAGGCGGATCATCCTGCGGCCTGGTTGTGGCAGGTCCATGGCAAACGGGTGATGCGGGCAGATGAACAGAATAATGAGGCAGACGGTGTTTGGACCGATCAGCAGCGTTGGCCTTGTGTCGTGCTGACGGCTGATTGTTTGCCCGTGTTGCTCGCTCGCAAGGATGGCACGGCGGTGGCGGCGGTGCATGCCGGTTGGCGCGGCTTGCAAGCGGGCATTATCGCCGAAGGGGTCGCTCGTATTGCTCCCAGCGGTGAGCCAGTGAGTGCTTGGCTAGGGCCGGCCATTTGTGGGCAGTGTTATCAGGTGGGGGATGACGTGTATCGCGCTTTCACCATGGGTCGCCCGGCTTTTGAGCCTGCCTTCAAGAAAGATGCTACCCCTAATCATTGGCGGTTTTCTGTGGCCCACGCTGCCATTATTGAGCTGGCCCTGTTGGGCATCGACGATGTTCATGGTGGAGATCTTTGCACGGCCTGTGATTTGTCCCGCTTTTACTCCTATCGTAAGGAAGGCCAAACGGGTCGGTTCGCCTCACTGATCTGGCTTGATGGATGAAAACAGGGATTGTTGAGCGGGGAGGGTGAGTGGACTCCGCTATATGGGCTGTTTTTTCTTTTATCCAAAAACAAAGAGGCTGCGATCCAGGATTGGGCGCGGCCTCTTTGCTTTAAGGCTATGGTCATGCTTGTTATTGCGCGGTATCAATTCGCTATTTCCAAAAAACAATTAACCTTGAAGCTGGCCCAATCGGACCCATCTATGATTCAGTTGATAGATAACCGGTGATCACATTGGCCTTGCCGACAGGGAGGCGTTGTGTGGATCACGACCGGATAGGAGAGCGATACAATGCGAATGGATAAACTCACTGCCCGCCTGCAGGAAGCGCTGTCAGACGCGCAATCCTTGGCCGTGGGGCAGGGTAATAGCACCATTGAGCCAGTTCATCTGATGTTGGCGTTGATGCAGCAGCAGGGAGGCGCCGCTCGGCCGTTGTTGGAAAAAGCAGGCGCCAACGTTGCCGATGTGATTACCGCCCTGAAAATGGCTGTGGACAAGCTGCCCACGGTGACTAACTTCAATGGTGATGTGCAGATGGGACAAGCCACCGGGCGGATGCTGAATATTGCCGACCGGGAAGCTCAGCAGCGCGGTGACCAGTATCTTTCTACGGAAGTGGTGTTGCTGGCGGCCTGCGACGATAGCGGTGAGCTGGGTAAGCTGTTTAAGAATGCCGGCGTCACTCGTAAGGTGCTGGCTGAAAAAATTGCTGAAGTACGAGGGGGCGAAACGGTGAACGATCCCAACGCGGAAGACAAACGTGAAGCGCTAGATAAGTACACCGTGAACCTGACCGAGCGAGCGGAGTCCGGCAAGCTTGACCCGGTGATCGGCCGGGACGACGAAATTCGCCGTACTATTCAGGTCTTGCAGCGTCGCACCAAGAACAACCCGGTATTGATCGGTGAGCCCGGGGTGGGCAAGACCGCCATTGTCGAAGGCCTTGCTCAGCGTATTGTGAATGGCGAAGTCCCTGAAGGCTTGAAGGACAAGCAAGTGCTCTCGCTGGATATGGCCGCGCTGATCGCGGGTGCTAAATATCGAGGAGAGTTCGAAGAGCGCTTGAAAGCGGTACTCAACGAGTTGGCTAAGCAGGAAGGGCGCATCATTCTTTTCATTGATGAGCTGCATACCATGGTCGGCGCCGGCAAGGGTGAAGGGTCCATGGATGCGGGCAATATGCTCAAGCCGGCACTGGCTCGGGGTGAGCTGCACTGTGTGGGTGCTACCACGCTGGACGAATACCGGCAGTACATTGAGAAAGATGCCGCGCTGGAGCGTCGTTTTCAGAAAGTGCTGGTGGATGAGCCCACGGTGGAAGACACCATTGCCATTCTGCGGGGCTTGAAAGAGCGTTACGAAGTTCACCATGGCGTGGACATCACCGATGGCGCCATCATTGCCGCTGCTCGCTTGAGTCATCGCTACATTACCGATCGACAACTGCCGGATAAGGCCATTGATCTGATCGACGAGGCCGGCAGCCGTATCCGTATGGAAATCGACTCTATGCCGGAGGAAATGGACCGCCTAGATCGCCGTTTGATCCAGCTGAAAATGGAGCGTGAAGCGCTGCGCAAGGAAGACGATGATGCCAGCCGCAAGCGGCTGGAAAAGCTGGAAGATGAGATCGATGAGCTGGAAAAAGAGTACGCGGATCTAGAGGAAATTTGGCAGGCGGAGAAAGCCGCGTTGCAGGGCGCAGCCGAATATAAGGCGGAGCTGGAGCAGGCTCGTGTGGAGCTGGAGCAGGCCCGTCGCGCCGGCGACCTGAGCCGTATGTCCGAACTGCAGTACGGCGAAATTCCGGAACTGGAAAAGAAAGTTCAGGATGCCCAGGACCGGGAAGAACAAGCCCAAACTGAGACGCAGCTGCTGCGTAACAAGGTCACCGACGAGGAAATTGCTGAGGTGGTGGCCAAGTGGACCGGCATTCCTGTATCGAAAATGTTGGAAGGTGAGAAGGACAAGTTGCTGCGTATGGAAGATGCCTTGCATGATCGGGTGGTCGGCCAGAATGAGGCTGTTGAGGCGGTGGCTAATGCGGTACGCCGCTCCCGGGCAGGGTTGTCAGATCCGAATCGACCCAACGGCAGCTTCCTGTTTCTGGGCCCCACCGGGGTGGGTAAAACGGAACTTTGTAAGGCGCTGGCCAACTTCCTGTTCGACACCGAAGAGGCCATGGTTCGCATCGACATGTCTGAGTTTATGGAAAAACATTCCGTGGCTCGGCTGGTGGGAGCCCCTCCGGGCTATGTGGGTTATGAGGAAGGCGGCTACCTCACCGAGTTAGTGCGACGTAAACCTTACTCGGTGGTGTTGCTGGACGAGGTGGAAAAAGCCCACCCGGATGTGTTCAACATTCTGTTGCAGGTGCTCGATGATGGTCGCCTGACGGATGGCCAAGGCCGTACCGTGGACTTCCGCAATACTGTGGTGGTGATGACATCCAACCTGGGTTCTGATCTGATTCAGAAGCTGGCAGGTTCTGATGCCGAATCTGCTAGTGATTATGAAACGATGAAATCGGCGGTGATGGAGGTGGTAGGTAACCACTTCCGCCCGGAGTTCCTCAACCGAGTAGATGAAACCGTGGTGTTCCATCCGCTGGCCAAAGATCAGCTCAAGGGCATTGCGTCCATTCAGTTGGGTTTCTTGCGCAAGCGATTGGCGGAGCGGGAAATGAGCCTGGAGCTGAGTGATGCGGCGCTTGATCAGCTGGTGGATGCCGGTTTTGATCCCGTCTACGGGGCTCGTCCGCTTAAGCGGGCTATCCAGCAGCAGTTGGAAAATCCGCTGGCTCAATCGCTGCTGAAAGGCGAGTACGTTCAGGGCGATACCATTCACGTGGATGTGGAAGAGGGGCGGTTTACGTTTGGCCGTTAATCGTCCCTTTGGGCCAAGTAAAGAAAGGCCGCCGGTGGTAACGCCGGCGGCTTTTTTGTGGGCGGGCTTTTAGTCTCAGCTTAGCGGCCTTCGCATTTCTCCAAGGCACTACGGGTCTCGGCGAGCATCTCGTCTCTAACTTGCTGGTCGATCACTTCCAGTTCACCTGTTTCCGGGTTTTTACGCCGTACGGTGGGCTTGTTGGTCAGGGTTTCCAGATTCTTGCGGTGTTGTTCGCAGCGTTCTTGAGCGACCGCTTCTGGTTCCGTTTCCAGTCGCTTTTGCTCCTTGGCTTGACTCGCGGCAGCCTCTTTGGCTTTTTGTGCCGCGTTCCTTTTGGTCTCAAGGGCTTCGATGGCCTCGCTCTGACTCGAACTGGCAGTGGCGCGGGTGTTTATTTCGGTCGTATTCGCGCCCTGTGGAGCCTGGGCGTCGTAATGGGTAACGCCTTTGTCGTCTACCCATTTATAGAACTTGGCCGCCGGGCTCAGGCTCGAAAGGGCAAGTAAGGCGCCGCCGAGAAACAGGCTGAATTTTGTCATGATGTCCGTCTTCTTATGATTTCGGTTGATCCATCAGACTTTAGCATGACGTGAGAAGGGGATTTTCTGCAACCTAAAGTCGACCAAGGGCTTTGATTGACTGCACATTTCTGCGAAGATTATGACTTTCCGGAGATCGGGACCCGCATTCGCTTACCGGCGTGTGTGAGGCCGGGACCCGGGGCACCGTTACCGCGATGTCCTGCCAGCAGTACCACTGCACTCTCGTCCCGCTGTGGGAGCCTCCGGAGGTTTCTCATTCCTAAAGCGGGAGTATTCCCTTTCAGGTTTGCAGATCTTCCGTGTAGTCCTCCCGCCTGTGTTCTTGTCGGCCACCTCCGACAGGGCTCCAGAGCACCTAAATACGGTGCTTTCCGCAGGCAGCAAGCTAGCAGGCTGTTCAACAGCCAGCCAAAACACCGTCCCGCTGCGTGGCAGTGGGTAGTATGCATTTAAATTTGAGGTAGCAACCGTGGAAATGTTATCCGGCGCGGAAATGGTGGTCCGTGCGCTGCAAGACGAGGGAGTGGAGTACATCTTCGGGTATCCCGGAGGGTCCGTACTGCACATTTATGATGCGCTGTTCCAGCAGGACAAGGTCAACCATATTCTGGTCCGCCATGAGCAGGCGGCCACCCATGCGGCCGACGGCTATGCCCGTGCCACCGGCAAGGCCGGTGTGGTCATGGTGACGTCCGGGCCAGGCGCGACTAATGCGATTACTGGCTTGGCTACGGCCTTTATGGATTCGATTCCTATGGTAGTGCTGTCCGGGCAAGTGCGTTCTGACTGGATTGGTGATGATGCCTTCCAGGAAACGGACATGATTGGTGTGTCCCGTCCGGTGGTGAAGCACAGTTTCATGGTTCGTGATGCCAAAGACATTCCCGAAATCATGAAGAAGGCCTTCTACATCGCCACCACCGGCCGTCCCGGCCCGGTGCTGGTGGATATTCCTAAGGATCAGACGGCACCGAACGTCAAGAATCCCTACGAGTATCCCAAGAAAGTGAAGATGCGCTCTTACTCTCCGGTGAGCCGCGGCCATTCCGGGCAGATCCGTAAGGCGCTGGACGAGTTGATGAAAGCCAAGCGCCCGGTGATTTATGCCGGCGGTGGCGTGGTGCAGGGTGAAGGCAGCGAGTTGCTGACCCAGTTGGCCCACCGGCTTAATTTCCCGGTGACCAATACCCTGATGGGACTGGGGGGCTTTCCCGGTACCGACCGTCAGAACGTGGGTATGCTGGGCATGCACGGCACCTATGAAGCCAACATGACCATGCATAACTCGGATGTGATTTTGGCTGTGGGTGCCCGTCTGGACGACCGGGTGACTAACAATGTGAAGAAGTTCTGCCCGGGCGCCAAGATCATTCACATCGATATCGACCCGGCGACTATCTCTAAAAACATCATGGCGCACATCCCCATCGTGGGCCCGGTGCAGCAGGTGCTGGAAGAGATGCTGGCGGCGCTGGATGAGCACGGTGGCGAGCCGGACCGCAAGGCGCTTGAGCGCTGGTGGGAAGAGATCGACGGCTGGCGCAAGGTGCATGGCATGCGTTATGAGATCAACGAAGATGGTCCCATGAAGCCCCAGCAGGTGGTGCAGGCGCTATATAAGGCAACCAAAGGTGATGCCTATGTGACTTCCGATGTGGGTCAGCACCAGATGTTCGCAGCCCAGTACTATCAGTACGACAAGCCTCGCCGTTGGATCAACTCCGGTGGCCTGGGGACTATGGGCTTCGGCTTGCCGGCGGCCATGGGGGTGCAGTTTGCGTTCCCCGAGGCGACGGTGGCCTGTGTGACGGGCGAAGGCTCTATTCAGATGAATATCCAAGAACTGTCCACCTGCCTGCAGTATGGCTTGCCGGTGAAAATCATCAACATTAATAACCAGGCGCTGGGCATGGTTCGCCAATGGCAGGACATGCAGTACGGCGGCCGTCACAGCCAGTCATACATGGAGTCCCTGCCGGACTTCGTCAAGCTGGCCGAATCTTATGGTCATGTGGGCATGAAGATCACCAAGATCGAGGATCTGGACGCGGCTATGGACGAAGCCTTTGCCCTGAAAGACCGTTTGGTATTCATGGATATTTATGTTGATTCCACCGAGCACGTATACCCTATGCAGATTGCAGACGGTTCCATGCGTGATATGTGGTTGAGCAAGACGGAGCGGACCTGATGCGTCGAATTATTTCTATTCTGATGGAAAACGAGCCGGGCGCACTGAGCCGGGTAATCGGTCTGTTCTCCCAGCGGGGGTACAACATTGAAACCCTTTCGGTAGCACCTACGGAAGACAGCACCCTGTCTCGCCTGACGCTGACCACTTACGGTAATGATCTGAAGATCGAACAGATTACTAAGCACCTCAACAAATTGATCGAAGTGGTCAAGCTGGTGGACCTGACAGAAGGCGCGCACATTGAGCGCGAGCTGATGCTGATCAAAGTGAAGGCTACCGGTGCCCAACGGGCTGAAGTGAAGCGGTCGGTGGATATCTTCCGTGGCCAGATTGTGGATGTGACTAGTACGGTGTATACCATTCAGCTTACGGGTGCATCGGACAAGCTGGACGCCTTTATTGGTGCTATTGGGGAAACCCAGGTGCTAGAAGTGGTGAGGTCTGGAGTATCCGGCATTGCTCGTGGCGAGAAGGTTTTGAGCTTGTAGTCGTGCTCAGCGGTTGACGCTGAATGCTAGATGCAAAAGCCGCTCTTCGGAGCGGCTTTTTTTGTTTTTCATGATAGCAACATAAAAGTCTTTAGAATCGATTCACGGAAAAGCGCACGGCCTAATCGGCCGCACCAAGGAAAGGAGAGTCGCTATGGCGTTTGATTATGGGTCCATTGATTTGGGACTGCGGAACCCGTTTAAAAAAGAAGGCTTGGTTACTGCGGTAACGGGTGGGCTGAGTGCTTGTGTGGGGCTGGCTGTGCTGCTGATAGCGGCGGCAACGGTGAAGGAAAATACCGTGGCGGGCTGGATTTATATAGTGTTTGCGGTAGTGCTTCTAGGGGGCGGGGTTCGCGCCTTGAGTGGGGGTGCTTTTGCCATGTTGCGCTATTTTGTAGGTCGGAACCATCCCACCTCGCTGGCCTATAATTACAGCCCCTCGGAAAGCAGCACTGCGCAGGAAGAGTCCCGTTATGTGGGCTACAAAGGCAGTACGCTAGAAGAAATGTTGATTGGTCGTAAGAATCCCACTTTTGTGGAGCCAGAAGGGTTTCTGGCGCGCGCGCTGCACAGTCTACTTCCTAAGTTGTTGTTCATGCCGTATCCCATTCGTAACCTTGGGCAGCGCTTATTTGGCGCCTGGGTGAAAACAGCAGTGGCTATCATGGCGTATCTGTTTGTGGCGTTTGTCACGCTGGCGGGTTTTGTCGGTGATATGGGTACCGTGATCTTTCCCCTCTATTCGGTGATCTTGAGCATTTATGTGATTGTGTTGTGGTGGAGAGCCGGTCGCGCTATTGCTCGGCATCCGGAACGGCAGGTGGAGTCCATGGGCGGTGGCGACCTGGTTATGGTGATAGCGGTGTCTATTGTGCTGCCGGTGATGGTGGGTCTTATGCTGGGCTCGGTTTCCCAAGTGGGCAATGTGGGTATTCAGCAGTGGCAGCAGTGGATTAGCGTGCTCGACGGCCTTTATCCGTTAACGTATTTGTTGGTGTCATTGCTGTTTGCTGCAGTGGCTAGCGTGGGCATTTATCAGCTGCTTCGTCGTCGTTTGGCGTTGGCGAATCCGGTGTCGGAAGTGTCTGAGTTGCGGGAAAATTGGCAGGAGTCGGTGCACCCCAATGAAATTTTTATCAACCTAGATAATCTAGTTATGGCTAACCGTCGTTATAAGGAAGTGCCCAACCGGGTGTATCGGGAACTGGACCCGCAATTGGTTGAACAGGTGGAGGGCAAGGGGGGATTCAAGGGTGAGATGATCCAGGAAATCCAGCCGAAAGTGAAACCGATGAACTTGGGGGCAGGTTTTGACAAAGTACGAATGGCTCTGCTCATCGGGGGTAATATCTTAGTGCTGATAGCGACAGGGCTAACCTTGTGGTTAGCGTTTGCCACGGTGGATCTTTATGAGGCTTTGGCCCAGCAAGGCGTATCGGTGGAGGCGTTGTTGTCTGGTGATAGCAGTGCACTGTCGTTGGCGGTGAATTTACTGGTGTGGGGCGTTATTTTTAGAGCTTTCGCGGCGCTGTTACGCGGAGCGGCCCACTTGTTTTTTTCTGAAATGCAGTTCGAATCGGTGATGATTTACTTCAAGTGTGAAGGCACATTTACGGAGTCGAAAATGTCCACGGGTACGGGCATCCATGATAGTACTCGTTCAGAAAATACCTTAATACGCAGCAGCATTACACCCTGGATTGTGGTCTCAAGGTTGGTGACGTCCACGTTCGCAGCCACTGGTATGCGTAACCTTGAATTCCCGCGTTACGTGATGGAAATGCATAAGGCTCCAGAAGCGTTAGCCTCAATTAGGGCTGATGTGGTCACTTTCTTGAAGGACCGCGAGTCCATCGCGTCGATTACAAGTGAGAGGGATTTGGGTAATGCATCGCAAATTTATCAGCTCAATCAGCAAACTCGAGCTCAGGTGTCACTGCCGACGGCGGGAGCTGATGAGGACGCTGCCGGGTATCTGCGCCAGGAGCAGGCAGCGGACGATGTCGAAGCGAAGCCTAGCAATGGCGGCACCGCGGGAGATGAGCCGGTACCGTAACACGCCTTGCTCGGTCTCCCTCCCGAAGCGGCCCCAAGAGTGAGCCGTTTTTTTGTTGTCTGGCGTCAGGTATCACCTAATTGTGACCAAAACGCATTAATGAGCGGTTCTTCTTGGCGTCGCTCCTGGGTAAACAGCCCTACTTCGTAAGGTGCAAGGGCGGGCTGCACATCCAATGATCGGGTGCGTCCGGCTAGCGGGCTGTTATCCAGCACAATCTTCGGCACCACGCCCACCCCAAATCCTAGGCTGACCATACTGACGATGGCTTCGTTGCCGCTGACCTGAGCATAGATATGCGGCTTCGCGCCAAGCTGGCGAAACCAGCGATCTACCCGTTCCCGTGCCAACCCTTCCTCCGAGAGAATCATGGGAGTGTCTTTCCAGTCCGCTTGCTTGGCTACACCGTTGAGCCGTTCCGCCAACTGGGTTTGTCCGGCCTGGGCAATAAACAGTAAAGGGGACCGGGCAATGGGCCTAAAGGCGATGCCGCTGGGGAGGTGATCAGGTCGTGCGCCGATCGCGATATCCTCTTCGCCCTGCTGGATGCGCTGCACGGCTTGAGCCGGGTCGCCAGTATGCAGCTTTAGTTCGATACGAGGGTATTGGTGCCGAAAACTGCTGAGTAGATCGTAGAGAAAGCTATAGCTGGCGGTCACGGAGCAATACAGGCGCAGCTCACCCTGCAGAATGCGGCGATCCTCCTGTAATGCATGGCGCAGGCCATCCCAGCGCATCAGTGTGTCGCGGGCATATTCCTGGAAGCGTTGGCCTTCTCGAGTCAGGGTAACGCTGCGGTTGTCACGGTAGAACAATGGCACGTTCAGCTCTTCTTCCAGCTGTTGAATGGTACGGCTGAGTGTGGAAGGGCTTACGTGGCACATGGAGCTGGTGCGCCCAAAGTGCAGGGTGTCGGCTAGGGTCAGGAACAGCCGCAGGGGTTTGGTGTCCATCAGGTATCCGCTTGCTGCTGAAGGAGTGAGACACTTGCTGTGTTGCAGAATAAGGAATGTGGTGTTTCAAATATATCATTTTACGCAATGATGTGAATCCCCTAAAGTACCGGCCTATCAGGCTGGTGCTTTATGTGTATCGGGCCTTTACCTTTTTCTTCTATTTATAAAGAGTCAGAGCTATGAGCATGCAAGTGTATTACGACAAGGATTGCGACCTTTCCATTATCCAAGGCAAGAAAGTAGCCATTCTCGGTTACGGCTCTCAAGGCCATGCCCACGCCTGTAACCTGAAAGATTCCGGTGTAGACGTCGTTGTCGGGCTGCGTACTGGTTCTACTTCCATTGCCAAAGCTGAAGCCCATGGCCTTAGCGTAACTGACGTACCCTCCGCCGTTGCCGCCGCTGACGTGGTAATGGTGCTGACGCCTGATGAGTTCCAGGCGCACCTGTACAAGTCCGACATTGAGCCGAACCTGAAAGAGGGGGCTACCTTGGCCTTCGCGCACGGCTTTGCTATTCACTACAATCAGATCGTACCGCGTGCGGACCTGGACGTGATCATGATCGCTCCTAAAGCGCCGGGCCACACTGTGCGCACTGAGTTCACCAAGGGTGGCGGTATCCCCGACCTGATCGCGATTTTCCAAGACGCGTCCGGCAGCGCTAAAGAACTGGCTCTTTCCTATGCCTGTGGTGTGGGCGGAGGCCGTACCGGTATCATCGAAACTACGTTCAAGGACGAAACTGAAACCGACTTGTTCGGCGAGCAGGCGGTACTGTGTGGTGGGGCTGTTGAGCTGGTGAAGGCGGGCTTCGAAACCCTGACCGAAGCGGGTTACGCGCCGGAAATGGCGTATTTCGAGTGTCTTCACGAGCTTAAGCTGATTGTTGATCTGATGTACGAAGGTGGCATCGCTAACATGAACTACTCCATCTCCAATAATGCGGAGTACGGTGAGTATGTGACGGGCCCAGAAGTGATCAACGATGAGTCTCGTGCCGCCATGCGCAATGCGCTCAAGCGTATCCAAAGTGGCGAATACGCAAAAATGTTTATTGCTGAAGGCGCGCATAACTACCCGTCCATGACTGCGGCGCGTCGTAACAATGCGGCGCATCCCATCGAGCAGGTGGGTGAGAAGTTACGTGGCATGATGCCGTGGATCCAGGCGAACCAGATCGTAGACAAAACCAAGAACTAAGGGCTCACTGAAAAACTTCTTGCATGTTGAGTATGCAAGGGGTCACTCAGAGGCTCCCTTGTCTTAGGGACCCAAAAAACGCGGCTTCGGCCGCGTTTTTTTGTTTGGGAGTACTGCGTTACACTAGCGCCATCATAAATGGGTGGATAACCATGCAGGATAACGACAAGACAGCAGCGACGGACACTCAAGACACATTTGAAGTGGTTGAAGCTGAGTATCGAACAGGGACTCGCCACAAGGGCGTGTACCTACTGCCCAATCTGTTTACCACAGCGGCCTTGTTCGCCGGCTTCTACGCCATTGTGGCTGCCATGAATGGGCATTTCGAAAATGCCGCTTTGGGGATCATCATTGCCGGTATCCTTGACGGGATGGATGGCGGGGTGGCGAGAATGACCAACACCCAAAGTAAGTTCGGAGCGGAGTATGACTCGCTGTCAGACTGCGTGGCTTTTGGTGTGGCTCCGGGACTGGTGGCTTATGCTTGGGCGCTATCAGGGCTGGGTAAGTTTGGTTGGGTGGCGGCCTTTATCTATGTGGCCTGCGCTGCTTTGCGCCTAGCTCGGTTCAATGTACAGGCGGAAAGCACGGATAAACGCTTTTTTATCGGTTTGCCTAGCCCTACCGGAGCGGGGTTGGTGGCGACGCTTGTCTGGCTGGGAGCTAGTCGTGGCATTGAGGGGGCGGATATTTCCTGGCTAGTGGCCATTGTGGTTGGGGGTGCCGGTTTGCTGATGGTGTCGTCAGTGAAGTACCACTCTTTTAAAGAATTCCATATTGGCAGAGTCCCCTTCAAGATGCTTCTTGGGGTGATTATTGCTTTTGCCATTGTCTTTTTGGACCCACCGTTAGTGTTGTTGGGGGTAGCAGTGACCTATGTGGCCGCGGGTTTACTGATGACACTTTGGCAGCTGCGTAAACATTAGTCAGGTTCGAGATAAAAAAAGGCGTCCCCAGGGCGCCTTTTTTTATCTGCCAATGGCAGCCTTGCTGCTGGGGCCATGAAAAAAAACAAAAAGGCAGAGAAGACAGGAGGTGATGGTATTTTGGGGGGGGGGGGCTGTTTTGGTAGAAGAGAGCTGTTGGTTAGGAGGTTGGGACGCATAATAAATGAGCGTTTTAGGCCGTTTCTGATGGTTTTTTATCCGTCCAGACAGAAGATGACCGTTTGATAAAAAAGACATGAAAAAAAGTGTTGACGGCCCCGG
>NZ_KI965880.1:0-106550 GCF_000524665.1 Alcanivorax sp. 97CO-5 | reverse complement strand
GACATTTGGCAGTCTCTGCTGGGCCGAAAAGGGGTGAGTCGTGATGATAATTTCTTTGCCCTGGGCGGCGATTCCATTTTGGCTTTGCAGGTGGTCAGCCGTGCTCGGCAACAGGGCTTGGCATTAACGCCTAAGGACCTTTTTGAACACCCGCGATTACACGATCTGGCGGCGTGCGCAGTGAACGCAGAGGCCTCGATTATTTCCCAGCAGCCCTTGCAGGGTGAGCTTGGTCTTCTGCCCATTCAACAGCATTTCTTTTCCCTGAGACCGCCTAGCCCTAGTCACTGGAACCAACATTTGTGGTTGGCGTTGGATGCGCCCATGGATCGCCAAGCACTGAATGTTACCTTGCAGGCGCTCTACCGGCAGCACGACGCGTTACGTCTGCAGTTTACTTATGAGGCGAATGGCTGGAGGCAAACCTGTTTGTCGGCGGACAGGCCCTGCGATGAATTATTGTGGTGGTGCCAGGCTGCTGACGAAGCGGCGGTCGAGACCCTGTGCGAGCAGACTCAGCAAAGCCTGAATATTGAAACCGGTGAACTGTTTCGTGTCCTTTACGTGCAAACGCCGCAGCAACCGGATCGAATGTTATTGGTGATTCATCACCTTGCAGTGGATGGCGTATCTTGGCGTATTTTGTTGGATGACCTGCTCAATGCCTATGGGCAAGCCTTAACGGGCGCGGCGATAACCCTGCCGGAGCGTAGCCATAATTTGAGCGATTGGCACCAGGCGCTGGAGCAATGGCTGCAGAGTAAAGGGGAAGCACGTTTGCCGTTCTGGCAGGGACAACAGCCGGAAAAAATAGACAGTGCCCTGCCCACCTTTGCGGAAAAGGAAAGCGTGGCCTTGTCGTTGGGCAAGGATGATACCCGCAGGTTGCTGCAGGACGCGCCTGTTAAGTTGGGCGTGTCCGTTCCCGCTCTATTGCTGACGGCGCTCACCCGGACGTTGAAACCTTCCGCTATGGGCGCCTCGCTGGCGGTGCGTTCCGCCCCTGAGGCGCATGAGGCTGGCAGCGAGTCGCCCTCACAAGACAATCAGCTCGTTATTAATCTGGAAGGCCATGGCCGTGAAACGCGCCTGGCTCCCGGTTTGGATTTGAGCCGTACCCTGGGTTGGTTCACCAGCCTTTTCCCGCTGAGGTTGCCGTTCGACGGCGACCCGCGGCGGAATCTTTTTGCGGTCTCGCAACAGCTGGCAAATACCGAGGCTGACGGCGGCGTGGGCTATGGCGCACTGCGCTATCTTGCCGACAGTCCGCTTAACGACAGCACTGATGCGCCAGTGACGTTCAACTATCTTGGCCAGTATCACAATGATGCGTTGATTCAGGGTTTCACTCCTTTGCCGGGCGGCGGTAAGGCTCAGGCAGAGGACAACCCCATGGCTGCGCCGCTGGCCATTAATGGTCAGGTGGTGGCGGGCAAGCTGGGGTTGGTTTGGGATTTTGCTCGCAGCCATTACCCGCGCCAGCAAGTACAGCACTTGTGCGGTCGTTATCGGCAGGAGCTGCTTGCCTTGTTGGACCTGGCCGACTCACCACAGGAAGCGCGGGCCGACCCGGCGTTGGTAACCGTGCTGAATAGCAGTGCAGACGCGCCTGTGTTGTGGTGCCCCCATCCCGTGACGGGGCGCACAACCGGTTATCAAGCGCTGGCCGCCAGCCTGGAAGGGCAGTGGCAGGTGCGTGGCTTGCAATCACGCAGCTTCCTCGAGCCCGGCTGGTTCGATCCGTCGTTGAGTGAAATGGTAGAGCGGTATTACCGCACGGTGCGCCAGGCGCAACCTGAAGGCCCGTACTATTTATTGGGCTGGTCCATGGGAGGCGCCATGTCCATGGAGCTTGCCCACCGATTGGAGCAAGCCGGTGAAGAGGTAGCCTTTGTGGGGCTGCTGGATACCTATGTGCCGGGTCACGAAGTGCCGGAAGATCAGTGGTCGTCGCCACAGGCGCAACAAACCTTGCGTGCACATTTGGGCATGCTACTGACTTGCGCGCCCGCTACCGCGTTAGACGATTGCATGGCGCGTTTGCGTGACAGCAAGCCCGCGCAATGGCCGCAGAACTTTACACAGTGGCTGGCTACGCAATCGATTGAGGCGGCGGTGGCAGACAGTGCTGCGCAGTTATTGCATGCCTGGGCTGTGGAGCAACATTTGCGGGATTTGTGTTGGGGTTATCAGCTGCCGGCATTGCATACCCCGGTGCACAGTTGGTGGGCCAGTGAGCCAGCGGGGCGCGCTCAGGCACTTCAACGCGGGTTAGCGTTATGTGCTGAACTTGCCCATACCGAGACAGTATCGGCGGACCACCTGACGATCGTGCGGGAGCCGTCCCTGTTACAGGGCCTGTCCGTTTTGCTGAAGTGTTGCAAGGGTGGCAACGCATTGATGGACATACCGGACTAATCATTGTTGCTGTGCACTAGTCGTGAGCTTCGCAATATGTATAATGCGGTTGCGAATCATTACTATTACTATGTGTCTTACGATTGCTAGGAGAACGACCATGGGGAATCGGACCGAGAGCGGGCTGATCCGGGGGCTGAAGTGGGGCCGCAATCCACTGGCGCTGGCGGTAGCGGCGGCAATGGCGGCATCACCTGTCTGGGCAGAAGAACAGCAGGACGCTGATGAATTGCAGACCATCAAGGTGAATGCCGAGCAGTCGGACGATGTATACGGTGGTGATGATTTTGGTTATGTAGGGCAGCGCAGCCTGACGGCCACTAAAACGGATACACCGGTAAAAGAAGCACCTCGTGCGGTTTCTATTGTTACCCGTGAACAGATGGATGATCGTGCTTCCGTCAGCATCGCAGATGCGCTGCAGTACACGCCGAGTATCCAGGCCAACTTCTATGGCGAAGATAACAAACAAGACTGGTTTGTTATTCGTGGTTTCAAACAGGCGAACAATGGTTTGTACCGTGATGGCACACGAGTTTATTCCTATGGCTTTTACAGCTGGCAGCTTGATCCTTTTGCCCAGGAGCGTGTAGAAATTATGCGTGGTCCGGCGTCTGTGTTGTACGGGCAGACCCCTCCCGGCGGTGTGATCAATGTAATCAGTAAGCGTCCTCAGGATTATTCTTTTGGTTCCGTAACCGCGGAATACGGCAGTTATGACCGCAAGCAAATATCTGTTGATGTAGGTGGGGCGCCCTCGGAAGATGTGTCTTGGCGTGTTATTGCTTTGGGCCGGGAAAACGGCACCCAAGTGGACGACCTGGAAGCTGAGCGCACCATGCTGGCACCGTCTCTAAAACTGGGGCTAGGTGATCGAACTGAGCTGACGCTGTTGGCCTCCTATCAGAAAGATGACTCTGATCCGTACCTGCAGTTTCTGCCATCCAGCGGTACGATTTCTCCAAACCCCAATGGCAAGATTGACGATGATGTTGCCATTGGCAACCTGGATTACGAGAAGTTTGAGCGTACCCAGGTCTCGTTCGGTTATCAGCTGGATCATGCGTTTAATGATTCGACTAGTTTCCAGCAGAGTGCCCGCTACCAGCAGATTGATGTAGATCTGAAGCAAATGTACACACTGGGGTATATGCCGGGCAGTGGCGACTCGCAAGCAATTCGTGGCCTTACTGATGAAGACGGTGACGCCTACGGCGTTAACCTGGATAACCGTTTGATTCATACGTGGTCGATTAATAACGTCGAGCATACCTTGCTGGCAGGGCTTGATTATCAAAGCCTGCACATTGATGGCAAAAGTTTTGGTGATCCGTTGATGGGGTACGAGGCTGCGCCGGGGGTGTTTGCGCCTGCGACGTTGAACCCCTTTGACCCACAGTATCGCGATGCCAGTGAGCTGACCCCGGTTTCCTGTAATTTCAGCACTCTTGTGTGTACCGAAGTAACGGAGCGGCAGCGCACCACTATCGATGCGTATCAGGTGGGTGGTTACCTACAGGATCAGATGAAATTTGATAACCAACTGGTGCTGACCGTTGGGGCTCGTTTTGACCGCGCCAGTAGTGAGATCGAGAATAAATCCACGGGTGTTGAGCAGAACATCGACAACGATAAATGGACCGCCAACGCGGGCCTCGCGTGGTTGATAAATGATAACGTGACCGCGTACACCAGCTATTCGCAGTTTTTCCAGCCAATTCTCCAGCTGGATCAGAATGGCGAAGCAGCTAAGCCTCAGGAAGGCGATCAGATCGAAGTGGGTATTAAGTTCCAGCCGGAAGGCATGGACGGCTACTTCAACGCGGCGGCGTTTAAGATTACCCAAGAAAACTTGGCTTCCGGTGCAGCGGGTACACCTGCCTTTAAGCAGATTGGTGAAGTGGAAAGTGAAGGGATTGAATTGGAAGCCGTTACCAATATCACCCCGAGCTTGAGCTTGTTAGCGAATGCGACCTGGATGAACCCGGAAATTGTTTCCGACAGCACCCCTGCTGAAGAAGGCAATCGCCCGGTGAATATTGCGAATACTCTGTACTCTGCCTGGGCTAAATACACCTTCTTGGATGGTCCGCTGAATGGCTTCGCCATTGGTTCCGGCGTGCGTTACGTCAGCGACACCTATGGCGATAATCTTGAAACCTTGAAAGTGCCGTCCTATACCCTTTGGGATGCCACGGTGAGCTATCGCTACAAAGACTTCAAGTTCCAAGTGGCGGCGAAAAATCTGGAAGACAAAGAGTATGTCGCTACCTGTGATTATTACTGCTGGTATGGCGACCGTCGCAGTGTGATCGGTAGCGTGACGTATGCGTGGTAATGCCCGTCACACCATTATGCTGCTGCCCAACGGGCAGCAGTTGGATGTGTTCGATCAGGAGCTGGCGCCGCAATGGCGGTGCCAGTGTAATGATCAAGATTGGCTGACCGTGGTGGTGGAAGACACCGCTGCCAGGGTCCAGCAGTCCACCGACGATCCGGCCCAATTATGTCGGGCCGCTTGGGCATTTTTTGTCTCGCATGCCGAGGTAAATGCCCTGCAATTCGAGAGCGGCTTTCATGCGGCCTTTATGGTTCACAGAGAGAACCAGACAGCATGGCTTGAGCGTGACATGCTCTGGCAGCTGCCCGGTGACTGGTTACGGCAAAGCGATCCCTTGCCATATCCGGTCACTATGATCATGGATGAATCTGGCCGGCGTCACCCGCGACGCCGTTGTAAACCGGTGGGGGAAGTTTACCGCCGTTTTGATACCGGTATTCAGGCATGGGTGTCCCTGCGCACGCTGGATATCGAACAAGATCTGCACCGGTTCATGCGCTGGCAGAACAGTGAGCGCGTGGCCGCCTTCTGGGAACAGAGTGGGTCGCTGGACGAGCATCGCGCCTACTTGGAACGTCAGGCGAAAGAATCTCAGGTGCTTAACCTGATCGGGTGTATTGATGATGAACCCTTTGCTTATTTTGAAGCGTATTGGGCAAAGGAAGATCGCATCGGGCCTTACTACGATGCGCAAGATTTTGACCGCGGGATTCACATGTTGGTAGGTGAAGATCACCACCGTGGTCCGCATAAGGTTAAGGCATGGCTGAACGCGCTTTGCCATTACCTTTTTCTCGATGATTGTCGTACCACAAGGATTGTTTCTGAGCCCCGTTCGGATAACGACAAGATGATTCAACACCTTCAAGCCAGGCGATTTGCCAAGCCAAAGGAGTTTGATTTTCCGCACAAGCGCGCAGCCCTGATGGTGCTGTACCGTGACGCATTTTTTGAGCGTTGTGAGCTGAGCTGAAAATCTCGGTTCGGTTTTTTACCGAACCGCCATGGCGCGCTGCCCACCACTATCCGGCAGCAGGTGGCTGGCATATCGGTAATGCCCGATGTGTCGGTGTATGGATAACCCGGAAACCGTTCGGTTTCCGACACATTGAGGACATACCCCATGAGCGTTCATTCTCAAGAATATGACGTCGTTGGTATTGGATTCGGTCCGGCCAACTTGGCCATTGCTATTGCGCTAGACGAACACAAAGACCTGGATGGCTTGCGTTACTGTTTCCTGGAAAAGCAGCCCCGCTTTGAATGGCATGGGGGCATGCTGCTGGAAGGTACGCGCATGCAAGTGTCATTTCTGAAAGATTTGGCCACTTTGCGCAACCCGGCCAGCCGCTTCACCTTCGTCAATTATCTGCACGACAATAATCGTCTCGACTCTTTTATCAATATGGGCACCTTTTTCCCCACCCGTGTTGAGTACAACGATTACATGCGTTGGTCCGCCGATCAGTTTAAAGAGCATGTGCACTATGGCCAGGAAGTGATCGCTATTGAGCCGGTGGAACAGGGTGGCGAAGTGGAATGGGTGCGTGTTCGTTCACGGAATCCCGATGGCAGTGAGAACGAAATTTTTACCCGCAACTTGGTGATTGGTATCGGTGGGTACCCAAAAATTCCGGCTGTGTTCGCCGGCAAGATGGGTAACAACATGGTTCACTCTTCCCGCTACAAACATGAATACGAGCGTTTTGGTCGCCACGAGACACCGCGTATTGCAGTAATAGGGGCAGGCCAAAGTGCCGCAGAAATCTATCTGGACCTGATGGATCAGTACCCGGATGGCAAGATGGACCTGATCAGCCGCAGTCGTGCCCTGCACCCGGCGGATGACAGCGCTTTCGTGAACGAAATATTTGATCCTGGCTTCACGGATACTATTTACGCTCGCCCGGAAACGGAGCGGCAGGATTTTCTCAAACGCTTTAGTCAAACCAACTACGCGGTAGTGGACTTAGCGGAAATTGAACAAATATACGAACGCCTTTATTTGCAGAAAGTGACAGGCAAGGTTCAGCACCGGTTTTTATCCAACCGAGATATCGTTGGTGTGCAGAACGATGGCACCCGTGTGCTGTTGACCCTACGTAACAAGGACACCGGCGTGGAACAGACCGAAGTTTACGATGGGGTGGTGCTGGCTACAGGCTATAACCGCAATGGGCATGAACAATTGCTGTCGCCCATGGCGCGCTGGATGTCTGAGCAAGGGGTGGAGCGTTGTTATCGTTTGCCGATGGCGAAAGGCTGCCATGCCAATGTGTTCCTGCAGGGTTGTTGTGAGCAAACCCATGGTCTTAGCGATACCCTGTTGTCGATCCTGGCGGTGCGTTCCCAGGAGGTGGTGGACGCGCTGATAGAACGGCAGAGCCGGCCGATAGCCACGGCCTGCGCGAGCTGATGATTCCTGCTCTGGCCCCCTTGTTTCAAGGGGGCTTCTCTTCCTATGGTTCGTTGTTGCGGTTGGCCGAGCCGAATGATTCGGCCATCCCGTTAACGGACCTGTTTGATGCCCGGCGGTTACGACAGTCGCTATATCAATTTCGCCCTGATCTGAAGGGGGAAGATGAGCGGGCGCTGCTATCCATCTGGAGTAAGTATTATTTCTTGCGCCTGCTGCCCCCGGTGCTGGCCGCTAACCTGATTCTGCAACGTGCACTGCCGCTCGCAGTGGATGCTCTGGCGATAGAGCTGGATGAGCAAGGGCTGCCCGGCGCCTTTGTGTTGCCCAATGAGGGGCAGCTGCTGGTGCCCTCGGAGCACCCGCTTTCTCGGTTTGAGGGAATAATGCGAGACAATCTGCAGCCGGTGATTACGGCTTGGCAGCAGGCGCTGGGGTTGTCCCCTAGGGTGCTGTGGAGTAATGCTAGCCGTTATATTCACTGGTTTACGGGTGAACTGAAAGGCGCCGGCCTGCCAGAGATGCTGTGGTCGCCGGGGCTAGCATTGTTTGCTCAGCCTGCTTTTGAAAACGGTGAAAGGAACCCCTTTTTCGGAGCCTACCAGGACAGGATGAACGCCAATACTGGCACCCTGCTGACGGTGCGTCGCACCTGTTGTATCCGTTTTCGACTACCGGATACCGCGTTGTGTGAAGACTGCCCACGGCTGTGCCGAAAAGGCATGACCTGAAGCGCACATCTGTTGTGCTTTGCCCCTAAGAAAAGTAAACCTCCTGCCCGTCGCCATATGACACATGATTTGCATGCCTTAGGCCACGCTCAGAGTTGAGCGGTTTTTTCAACACCGGCGTCTTAGCGGGGCAGGGCGATCCAGCTCAAAACACCTTGCTGGCGTTCGCGCCAACGAAACGGAATGGTGGTGCCGGCCTTCCAATCCGCGGATAAGGTTTTCAGTAGCGTTAATGAACGGGAGTCCCGGCGCGTTGCGTCGTGAAAATAAAACCGCTTGCCGGTGATCGGGTAGAGTGCCTTGAATAAACTTTCTTTGGCAGAAAAAATTAAGGTGATGCGGTTGGCACGCTGAATGTCCGATAACCCTTCTAATTGTTCTCGTTCTTCATGGGTCAGCAGTTCGCGGCATAGTCGTGCCGCTCGTTCTGCGCTGAGCCATTGCTCCGTGTCCAGCCCCACGGTTAGCCAATGGCGCGCGTCAGCGACCATGACTTCAGCGATACCATGGCTATGGGTAATGCTGCCCAGGGTGCCTTCGGGCCATTGCGGGGCTCGATCGGCCCCCAGAGCAGGAATGCCGCTCACGCCAAGCATCGCCAGCGCTTCACGTGCGCACCAACGCCCAGCCAGATACTCGCTTCGGCGTTTCGCCACGGCGGTGCTCAGAGACGGGGGCAAGGGAATGTCTGCCTGAGCAAAACTATCGTCGCAAAGTCGTTCAGGAGCGTAGTGGCAGCCCACGCGCACCAGCCCGGTGGCGAGCTCTTCGCGATGAAGGTGAGTTAGGCATGAAGGGCGATGGAATAATGACATGATTAGCAGCTTTCCCGGTTGCCGGTACTATATCAGAGCTGCCCGGCAGCGAGGAATTTGATCCTCATTAGAATGCCACAACTGTTACACTGGCCACACTGCTTGCTCTGTATCTTGCTGTTTTTTCTTGCCACCTTTGCCACAGGCTACCTCCGTGACCGATTCTTCTTTTGCCTCCCTGCCGTTGACCCCAGAAATGCTCGCTAACCTGGACGCGCTGGGCTACGTCACCATGACCCCAGTACAAGCGCAAAGCCTGCCGTTATTGCTTAAAGGGCACGATGTGATTGCCCAGGCCAGTACCGGTAGCGGCAAGACGGCAGCCTTTGGGCTTGGTGTGCTGCACCCTTTGAACCCGCGCTATTACGGTTGCCAGGCGTTGGTGCTGTGCCCAACCCGGGAGTTGGCAGATCAAGTGGCCGTGGAAATTCGCCGGTTGGCCCGTGGCCCCGGCAATATCAAAGTGCTCACCCTGTGTGGTGGGCAACCCATCGGCCCGCAAATCGGCTCACTGGAGCACGGTGCGCAGATTGTGGTTGGCACACCGGGGCGCGTTCTAAAACACTTGAGTAAGGGGACGCTGAGCTTGGACGGGCTGAATACGCTGGTATTGGATGAAGCCGATCGCATGCTCGATATGGGCTTTTACGACAGCATTGCGGAGGTGATTCGGCAGACGCCGCCACGCCGTCAAACCCTGCTGTTTTCCGCCACCTACCCGCCGGGAATCAAGCAGCTGGCAGAAACTTTCATGAGTAATCCCCAGCATGTAGAAGTGGAAACCCTGCACGATAATAGCCAGATCGAGCAGCGCTATTATGAAGTGGAGCCGTTCCAGCGCGAAGAGGCAGTGGCCAGCGCCATTGCCTGTTTCCGTCCAGTATCCTGCGTGGTGTTCTGTGTGACCAAGCAGCAATGCCAGGATGTAGTGAATCAGCTTTGTCGTCAGGGGCTGTCAGCCATGGTGCTCAACAGTGACCTGGAGCAGCGTGAGCGCGATGAGGTGCTCACGTTGTTTGCCAACCGCAGCTTATCGGTGCTGGTGGCCACGGATGTGGCGGCCCGGGGGCTGGATATTGATAACCTGGATATGGTCATCAATGCGGAGTTGTCCCACGAGCCGCAAACCCATATCCATCGTGTCGGCCGCACCGGCCGTGCCGGCGAAAAAGGGCTGGCTATTAATCTGGTAGCCCCCCGTGAATCCCGGCGCGCTATAGCTATTGAACAGTTGCAGGGCGCGCCTTTGAATTGGCATCCGCTCAATAGCCTTAAGCCTCGAGAGGGGGAGCCCATGCAGCCGCCTACCATCACCTTATGTATCGGTGCAGGCCGCAAAGACAAGCTGCGCCCCGGTGATATCCTCGGTGCGCTTACCGGTGATGCTGGCATTGCGGGTAATCAGGTGGGAAAAATTACCGTCACGGATTATCAGGCCTATGTGGCTATCGATCGTGAGAGTGCGGACTTGGCTCTCGAACGATTACTGAAAGGCAAAATCAAAGGAAAAAACCGGCGGGTGAAAAAGCTTTAATTACCAGGCTGAAAAATGGTGCACCGTGTAACGCGGTGTTGCCGGCGAAGGCTTGCGTCCTTCCACTGGCGCGACCTCCGGGGGCTTTACCTCCTGGGTGGCGTGCATTGCCTACAGCAATTTGCTCTCACATACCCCCACCTATTATTGAAGATGGCCCAGAGCCCGGGGGCGATTTGTTCGACGAGCGCGGTTTTTCCCTAACGCTGGGGGCGTAGTGGTTCGTGACGAGGGGGGAGGATATCCAGGTGGTTTGGCATCAGTTTCTTGATAGGTATCCTTCGATAGGTATTCAAGGCCAGCCTAAATTGTTGGGAGACCCACTAATTCGCCGCCTAAAAAATCCTAAAGCATCTGGTCTTTAACGGCTCAAGCCTCAGGCTTATGTGTCGTGGTTAACTAACTACCGGACAGTGATTTAGGTTTTCCCTCGGCCAGCAGAGGGGCTTAAGTACCGCCTCAATATAAGAAAAATCGATAATGGAAAAGGATATCCCATGACACAAGGCCGTAGCATTCGACTGTTTCTGGTAGACGGTGCGCCCAATGGCCTACTTTCTGCCGAGATTATGAACTGGACCGGCCATGTGCTTACCGGTCCACGCTCCAAACTTAGCGAACTGGTGCCGCGCCCGGAAGTGGGGCGCACGGGCATCTATTTTTTGGTGGGGCCAGACCCGGATAACAGCTTTCGCTCGTTAGTTTATATCGGCGAATCCGACGATGTGGGTAAGCGCCTCAAGCAGCACAATAGACCGGAGGGGCAAGGCGGCAAGGATTTTTGGGAAAAAGTCTGCTTGGTTACCAGCAAAGACCAAAACCTGACCAAGGCCCATGTTAAACACCTGGAGAGCCTGCTGATCCAAAATGCTCGCGACGTGGCGCGCTGCACCTTGGTCAACGGTACCGCCCACGACTATATCAATCTGCCGGAAGCGGACCTGGCCGACATGGCCTTCTTTCTGGAACAGATCCGCACCGTGCTGCCGGTGCTGGGGTTCGACTTCCTCCGCGACAGCACACGCCCTGCCAGCCAGCCCAAGACACAACCCGTAGAACCGCAGGAATCTCCTTATTTTGTGCTGGAAGTGCCTAAACACAATATCAAGGCTCGTGGCCAGGAAGTGGATGGCGAATTTTTTGTGCTGCAGGGCTCTCTGGCCCGCGAAGAGTGGGTGGGTACCGATCGCGGCTATAAGACCCTGTTCAATCAGTTGCTGGAAGACAGAATCCTGATCCCCACCGATAGCGGCCTCACCACTTTTACCGCTGACCAGGCATTCTCCAGCCCCAGCGCCGCTGCTGCCGTCATCTCCGGCCGTAGCGCTAACGGGCGCACCCAGTGGGCCGTGGAAGGAACTGGCAAGACCTATGGAGATTGGCAGGATGAGCAAGTGTCGGCTAGTACAGGGCAGGGTTTGGATTAAGGAATAACAATGAAGATCGGTTTTGACTTTGGTACCAGCTTTTCAGCATTGGCAGTCTATCGGGATGGTGAGATTCACCGAATCATGTTTGATGGTGAGCCGCAATTTCGTACAGCAATCTACTTTCCTCCTTATGCACCAAGTGCAGATTTTTTTAATGCTGATGATCACCAAACCGAAATAGCCTCTATTCGTTCAGCCCTGATTCGCTCAGAGACGGAGGCCAAAGAAAATTACAGTGACAGGGTGAGAGAAGAAAGAGTCAGGGTTACTAGCCAAGCCAGGAATGATCCTGCTGGTTATAACGCTGATAGACAGCTGTCTGCGAAGTATCAAAGGATGTTGAGCGACGCAATTATCCGTATTCCTGAGCCTGTAGAAACGACGCGAGCGGATAAGGATAAGCAGGCAATTGAAACAGCCCGCAGACAATGGCTTGAATCAGAAGCAGGTAAAGACCGCGTTCTTGGGAATCTGGAGGAAAGCCAGCTTGAAGGCGCGTTGTTTGGCAATGAGGCAGTTGATGCCTACCTGAATAATGATCGCAAGGGACTTTTGCTCTACAACCCTAAGGCTTTTCTGGCTCATGATTTGTCTTCCAGGCTCTCGGCACCTCTGGAAAGGGCGATTGGCAGCTTGTTCAGGAAGGTTGTTGGTGCCGTAGAAGAGCAATTTCAGGAAGAGCAAGTAACAGGGGTTGTTATCGGGCGTCCCGTTAACTTCGGGAAAAAGCAGAGTGATGTGGAAAATGATCGGGCTATTTCGATTATTACCCATGCAGCTGAGCTTGCCGGCATGTCCAATGTTTCTTTCATGTATGAGCCTAGTGCTGCGTCCTACCAATTCCACGTTTCTCAAGATACTCCTCGTAAGGTTCTGGTGGTTGATCTAGGCGGTGGTACGGCGGATTTGTCGTTAGTGACCCTTGGCGGTGCTGAGCCCGCTCCAATTCCTCATCGGCAGCAGGGCTATCTGCTAGGGGGGAATGACGTAGATCGTGAGCTCAACAAGAAGGGGTATATGCCCTTCTTTGGAAAGGGCCAGGAGGTGAGGGGCATCCCTGCGTTGAACTCCTATTTCGCCTATGCCGCTAACGTTCAGCATATTGAGTACCAGAAAAAATTTATTGAGGCGGATCTTCGCCTGGTGCCGGAGCCATTCAGGGGGCGCCTGAATCACCTCAAAAAATCCGGTAATACCATTCGATTAAACAGGTTGGCCGAAGAGAGCAAGATTGAGCTGGGGCAGAAAAGTCGCAGCCGAAAGGTGATCGACTTTATCGGTGAAGAGCATGGGGTCGATATTGATGGCGTTATCTATGCTGATGCGATGGCCCGATACCTAGAGAAGCTAAAGGTTCTGCTGAAGGAGTTTTCTGATGAAGACTTCGATATGGTTTCTCTTACGGGCGGTATGAGCCGTGCAAAAGGCGTCAAGGAACTGGTCGAAAGGGTTTTTCCAGACAAGGATGTTCAGAGCTCAGAATCAACCCTTGATGTTGTATCGGGGTTGGCGATTTACGCGGCACAGCAATAATTTAGGGGAAGTGATAATTGCTGGCAGCCGAGAAGCACTTCTTCAGCTGTACATCATCGACTAGATGATGCCAGCGGGATGGCTAACCGGCCCGGCCCAGCCTTCTTTTGGTAAGGTGCTCACACTGTACCGAAATTGTACCTTTGAGAGAAATTGATTGGTGCCAGGCTAAATGGCTGAAGGGGAATTTTCGTTACAGATTTATTATCCTCTTGATTTAAAAGGAAAAAATATGTTCGTGTAACCATAAGTTGGCCGGATTCTGATGGCATAGTTTGTCCAGGCTATGATCTATCCGGCCAATATGGTTTGTGGTTACTTACATTTTGCCTTTGTCATTGAGGGCTGGAGCTAGTCGGCTCATCATCAACAGGATGTCTCGTGAATCAAAGTAATTTGCAATTTCATTGATGGATACATCTCTGCCTGATTTCGGGTCAACATAGGTCTTTGCCGTATCACCCCCATGGACAAGCATGATTTCAAAAAGATCAACTTCGTCGAGTTCGGCTGCAAGCATCAATGGTGTATAGCCTTTGATTGGGCTGCTGTGCTCGGCGTTGGCGTCGGCTCCAGCTTTGATCAGAAGAGACGCTACCCTCCTCATTTCTGCAAGGTTCATATTTTCGCAAATGCGTTGGTACATTAAGTCGAGATAACGCTCCCAGATCTGTTGATAAAGTGCTGAGGATTCCATCTGTTCCAGATTTTTCATCTGGTCCTCGAGAGTAAAACCGAAAGCGCCTTGAGAGTAACGACGAATTGAGTCAAGAGTCTCGGGTGTGATTGGGATATTAAGTTGTTCGTTCTTGCTTAATTCTGGGTTTTTAAGGATACCAATGAGCTTCAAACAAACCGTGAGTGGGGTTTGCTCATCAGTTTTGCCTCGTCCATTAGGATTTGCCCCCATGGAGAGAATCTTTTCTACAATCTCAAATCGACCTGTTTGTACCGCCGAGATTATCGGTAGCAAGCGCTTCTTTTCAGTTCGCGTGTTGATGGTTGCTCCATTATGCCTTTCCTTTGATATAAGCTGATAAAGTTCATCATTAAGAGATCGATACGGAACTTCTGTTAAGTTAAGTGCCTCTAAAGCAATAAGGATAGGGGTGTCGCCGACTTCAGATTGAACGTTAATGTCAGCACCTTTCTCTAAGAGTTGCCTGCAAGCTTCAATATTTTCATTAATAGCAAACCAGACAATCTGTGGCATGGAACGCTTCCATGTGTCCCCAATCTTGATTTTTCTGCGTGGATACCGGTAATCCGGCTTGATATTTCCAGGATCGGTAAAAATTAGAGGGCCTGTAGAGTCGACCTTGAAACCAAAATCAGTGCCAGGATAAAGGCCTTCTTTGGGGAAAACTTTGAAGAATGCGCTTCTCCACTGCTCAATTTCCCATCTTTCAATAGTGTCTGAAACCGTGTTCGACGGCTTGGATACTGATGCCGAGGGGATGTCATATCCAAAGTTAACAAGAGACCATTTTAGTTGTTTAAGAAAGACGATGTCGGATTTGGATTGATTGGCGGCTACGACAAGTGCCTCTCTTATGATGTCTCTAAGGTTTTCTCCTGCTACAAAAGAGGCCTTCTCGAACGATTCTTTATATAACCGGTTTGCTTCTTCCAATTCTCCGGAGAAAACATGCCACCTAGCATCGTACCAATCTATCCAGTACTGAGCAGATTTAAGGCTGCTTGAATATTGAATTATTTTTCTGACTTGTCTGATGGTTTCTTGGTGCCCCTCACTATCGGACTTTTCAGTTCCTCGCATTAAGTCGCGTTGTAATTTTCCAACATGCTGATCCTTATTTTTTACTGTAAGCCATAATTGGGCCTGAATCCTCTCGATTGCGTTGCCGAAATGAATCCCATTTTCTGCATTCCAGATTGAAAGACGAGCCTCATCAATCAATCTTTTACCCTGGTCATGCCTTTTGATGAAATCGACGGCCCTTGCCATAAAGAGTAATGACTTGGCGAAATTCCTGTTTCTGGTTATCTCACAGGTTTTTGATGGGTTGCTTGTGGAGAATAGCAACTGGATAGACTGAGCTGATGGCAGTTCTTTGCCATTTCTCCATGAGGAAATTCTGTCTCTGTTCTCTTTGCTCAGTGAGGCCAGATAAGCAGTCATGCCGGGTTGATGCTCTTCTAGCCAGGCAAAGGTTGCACCAACAGTATTCGCCCCTGGTGAGAACCAGAAGCTTGGGTGAGGGGCTTTAAGCTCTTGATTTAGCTTTGTTACAAAGCCAACAAGGTGCTCCTTGATGCAGCTTCTAATTAATAAGCCCAATACATCGGCTCTGCTTACTCCGTCAGCGGCAGTCTTACCCACAATGTCGCGCAAATAATGATCAATAAATGTGCTGAGGCTTGTTGATATTTTATCGGAAGCGACTGGACCCATATATTTTTCCAGGGTCGAGGGAGCACTCTGCTCCAGCTCTCTCGTTAGCTCTCTAGGGTCATAGATTGATTTCCCTGCCAGATCATCAAGGCGCTTGTTGGACTGCTTTAGGTCAAGGCAGCGCAACACATAGCGGATAAGCTCGAAGGGATTGGGATAAGGTGTTTCAGCTAGCATGAAGCTGTTCCTGTTTCTTATTGATATGTCGTATATCCCGGTTGAAATTACGCCAAGTACGGCAGTCGCTGGGTGTTGAGGGTATGGCCACACGGTAACCTAGGGGTGATATTAGCACCGAGTGCTTATTTCCGGGTCTGACTGCCCAGCCTGATTTGATCAATGATCGGACCTTTTGATTGATGTTTTTGTCATTACTGTATCGTTTCATCTCTCTACCCCAAGAAACATCGGCCCTCACAATCCAGAGGGCCGAGTAATTACGCCTTACTTGCCCTGCCTGCCGTTGCCGCGACCGGGGCCTGAAGGATTGCCGGTCTTGCTGGGCCAGTTACCGCCAGGACCGGGATGCGTAGACGGACGAGAGCTGCCTTTGCTGGAGCTTGATTTAGCCATGTTAAGTTCCTCAGTTTTGCATTCCCTGGGATTGGGGAAATGCGTCAGTGGAGATTACGAGGATGGCCACTGTGCATCAGCTGGGCTGTTGGCGAGATAATTATCGTTTTTACAAATGCGATATTAGACAATGAGTTATGCTAATAATGGTGCGTTATTTGCTGCTTGTAACTTGTATCCACCATGAGCAGGGTCAATTAGTATGTTTATGGGATGCAATGGACATCTAGGGCGTTTTCATAGCTGAGAAAGATCCATGGGAAAGAATAGCTACGCAGATAAGACTGTCGTTGAGCGAATAGCAGGTGTGCCGCTGGCTGAACAATCAAAGCTCATTGATGCGGTTAAGGCAGGGCTGCCTTATCGGGCCCTTCTGAATCTCCAGTCAATACTTCAGGTCTCCTGTAGTGAAATTGGCGAAGCCCTCCTTATTGCTCCCTCAACCATGAGCCGTAGGAAAGTTCGTGGTTATTTGCGTCCGGAGGAGTCAGATAGAGTCGTCAGGCTGGCCAGGGTGCTCGACCTGGCCACATCTATGATGGATGGCAATCAACAGTCGGCTGCCACGTGGATGCGGACTCCAAGGGATATCTTTAATGGCGAGTCGCCGCTGATGCGTTCAGAGACAGAAATAGGCGTCAGAGATGTCGAGGATTTAATAGGTCGGATTCGAAGCGGTGTTTTCAGTTAAAAGTTATTTAAATATATATACATCGGTTCGAGCGATTACGTTTCATCATTAAATTGGATTGTGGCTTCATGGAGTGACAAACTGTCAGTTTGGCTTAAATTATAGAAGGTGAGGGTTGTGGTTTGTGCGGATGTGCATGAGGGCGGACAAACTATGCCAACATTATCACCATAGTTTGTCCAAAACGGCCAAACTATGGTTACAAGAACAAATAAAGCGTTTGGCGTAAAGAAATGGTGGGCCCACCAGGACTTGAACCTGGGACCAATCGATTATGAGTCGACTGCTCTAACCAGCTGAGCTATAGGCCCTGAGAAATCGCCTGACGTCTTCTTATGTTGAACGCCTGACGCTTGCCTGCGCTGTCGCGCGGGCGAAGATTATAACGTGTATTTGGTTTAGGGAAAGGCTGTACTCTTTTTTATTATTGCCCAGGCTGCAACGCAGCCCAGGCATTTTGCATTTGCCGGTTTTACAGGTCGCCGTCGAGGAAGCTGCGTAGGTGCTCGCTGCGGCTCGGATGCCGGAGTTTGCGCAGTGCCTTGGCTTCGATCTGACGAATACGTTCACGGGTTACGTCGAACTGTTTTCCCACTTCCTCAAGGGTGTGGTCAGTGTTCATGTCGATACCGAAACGCATGCGCAGGACTTTAGCTTCCCGAGCGGTGAGGTTGGCCAGTACGTCGCGGGTGGCTTCTTCCAGGCCAAGCGAGGTGGCGGAATCTACCGGGGATTCCATGTTGCCGTCTTCGATAAAGTCGCCGAGGCTGGAATCTTCATCGTCACCGATGGGGGTTTCCATGGAGATTGGCTCTTTGGCAATCTTGAGTACTTTACGAACTTTATCTTCCGGCATTTCCAAGCGTACACCCAGCTCTTCTGGAGTGGGTTCGCGGCCCATTTCCTGCAGCATTTGACGTTGTACCCGGTTGATCTTGTTGATGGTCTCTATCATGTGTACCGGGATACGGATGGTGCGTGCCTGGTCGGCGATGGAGCGTGTGATGGCCTGACGAATCCACCAAGTAGCGTAGGTGGAGAATTTGTAACCACGGCGGTATTCGAACTTGTCTACGGCTTTCATCAGGCCGATGTTGCCTTCCTGAATCAGGTCGAGGAATTGTAGCCCTCGGTTGGTGTATTTTTTGGCGATAGAAATAACCAGACGCAGGTTGGCTTCGACCATTTCTTTCTTGGCGCGACGCGCTTTTGCTTCGCCAATGGAAATGCGACGGTTGATTTCCTTGATGTCGGCAACGGGCAAGCCAATGATGTCTTCGATAGTGCTGATTTTACGCTGGGCACGCTGAACGTCTTCTTTGACGACGCTCAGTTTATCGGCGATGGCTTTGCCTTTTTTGGTTTTCAGCTGGCTATCGATCCACTCCATGTTGGTTTCGTTGCCAGGAAATGCCTTGATGAAATCCTTACGATCCATACCGCCACGGCGGATGGTGGCGGACATGATTTGGCGCTCGAATTTACGTACCAGGTCCAGGTTGTCGCGTGCACCAACGAGCATGCTGTCGAAAATACGCGGCACCAGTTTAAACAGGGTGAAGTGTTCTGCCAGCGCTTCTAATGCCTTGGCGGTGGATGCATGGTCCCGACCGTTACGCTTGAGAGAGCGTTCTGCTTTCTCTTGCAGTTTTTTCAGCGTCTCGAAGCGTTCTGCGGCCAATACCGGATCCAAGCCGCCTTCATCTTCTTCGTCTTCGTCGTCGCTGTCTTTATCGTCAGAACCTTCTTCTTTGGCTTTTTCTTTTGCCTTAGCTTTTTCTTCTGCCGCCTTCTTGGCTTTTTCAGCAAAAGCAGGATCGCGATTGGCGTTGGTCGCTGCCGCGCCATCGTCATTGGGATCCAAGTAGCCGGCAATGATGTCGGTGAGCTTACGTTCTTCGTTTTCCACGCGGGCGTATTCTTCAATCACCATATCGACTGCGCCGGGCCAGAAGGCGAGGGCGTGAAGAACTTCACGGGTGCCTTCTTCAATGCGCTTGGCAATTTCGATTTCGCCTTCCCGAGTGAGCAGCTCCACGGTGCCCATTTCGCGCATGTACATGCGTACCGGGTCGGTGGTGCGACCGGGTTCGTTCTCTACGGAGGCGAGCACGGCAGCGGCTTCTTCAGCGGCGACTTCGTCTGTGCTGTCGGCGCTTTCGTCGATCGTCAACTGGTCGGCATCGGCGGCTTTTTCAACCACGGTGATGCCCATGTCGTTGATCATCTGAATGATGTCTTCTACTTGATCGGTATCCGTAATGGAGTCCGGCAAGTGGTCATTCACTTCAGCGTAGGTAAGGTAGCCCTGTTCCTTACCTAGTGCGATCAACTGCTTCAGCTGAGATTGTTGCTGCTGCTTTTGAGTCGTCATGCAATTAAAGCCCGTAACGTCGTGCTGGGAGCTTGCGCTTGCCAGCGTGATGGTGGCGTGGGAAAACGGCGTATTATACTGGGATATGGGGTCTACGGCCAGTCAATGCAACCCTGGGGCTGCACCATTGGCCGGGTTAGTCGAAGGGTTTGCGGGCGTGTTGGCGGGCTTCGGCCAAGGCTTTATGTAGCGCCTGCCAGTGCGCCGGGTCGGGCATGCCGGCCTGTTCTACCTCTGTTAATGCGGCTTCCAGGCGGGTCACTTCCAGCTGTGATAGGGCATCGAGCCATAGCCGAGTGGCCATTTCTTCTTCCATTGGCGGTTTGAGGCTAGCTTTGAGCAGGCGAGATAATGTTTCGCCCTGCTCAAGGGCCATCAAGGCGCCGAGCAAGGCGGCAGCGCTATGATTTTGTCGGCACAGCCCAGCGACCTGAGTCAGTAGGTCGATATGCGGTAACGGCAGTTGCTCGATGTTGTCCGGCAACGGATGCTGCTCTACCAGTGATGGGTAATCCAGCAGTACAAGTACCAGGCGCTCGGCCAAGGTTAGTGGGCCTTTGCGACCGCCATTTTGGCGTGGATTGGGGCGAATTCGGTTGCGATTGTCTGCGGTAAAATTATTGCTGCTGCCGTTGTTGCCGCCGTCCGCGAAGGCGAAATCTTCCGGGTAGGGTATGCCGGGGTCGTCTTCGGTGGGCGGCGGCGGGGAACCGAAATCCTCGTAACCATGCCCATAATCGTAGGCGTTGCCAGCCGGTGACGAGGTGCTCGGCGTAGGCCGGGGTGCTGCCGGTGCTGGTTTGAGCTGGATCAGTGATTCCTTGTCCAGTCGGGTGAGGCGGCTGAGCTCTTCAGTGAGCAGGGCGCGGTAAACCGGACCGGCGGGCTTGTCCAGGTAGGGCAGGGCGAGGCGGGCAAGCCGGACGCGGCCATCCACGGTCTCCAAATCCAGCCCTTCTGATAGATGTCGGAACAGGTAGGTGGACAGGGCGTCGGCTTTATCAGTGAGTGCTCGCAACGCCTCTGGCCCTTGTTGGCGCACGAGTGTGTCCGGGTCTTCCCCGTCTGGGAGGAATAAGAAACGTACCTGTTTGCCGTCATCCAGCGCCGGTAGAAGCGATTCCAGCGCACGCCAAGCGGCACGCACGCCGGCCTTATCCCCGTCAAAGCACAGGATCACTTCATTGACCTGGCGGAACAGTTTGCGGGCGTGATCTTCGGTGGTGGCGGTGCCCAAGGTGGCGACCACATTGGGTACGCCGTGCTGCGTTAGGGCGATCACGTCCATGTAACCTTCGACTACATAGAGGCGGTCGCTGCGGTCCCTGCTCTGGCGCCACTCCCATAGCCCGTAAAGCTCCTGGCCCTTGTGGAAAACGGGGGTTTCTGGGCTGTTAAGGTATTTCGGCTTGCCGTCGCCCAGCACCCGACCGCCAAAGCCGATGGTGCGGCCGCGGCTATCGCGAATGGGAAAAATGATGCGATCCCGGAATTTATCGTAGGTGCGGTTATTGTCTTCCCGGCGCACCAGCAGGCCACCGGTAACGGCTTGTTCCAGGCTGGTTTCAGTGAGAGAAAGGCCGTTGATTAGATTGTCGTAGCCGGGTGGCGCAAACCCAATGGCGAACTGTTTTGCAATTTCGCCGCTTAACCCTCGGTTTTTAAGGTAATTCACTGCTTTTTGACGCTCAGGCGCTTGGCGTAACTGTTGCACGTAGAACTTTTCGGCGCGGCTAAGCAGGTCGTAAAGGGATTGCAGGCGATCTTTTTTCTGGCGATCGGCGGTGGTTTCTGGTCGCGATTCAGGCACCTCCATGCCGGCGCGATCGGCGAGTTGCTTCACCGCTTCCGGAAAGTTCAGGTGCTCATATTCCATTAGGAAGCCCACGGCGTTGCCGGAAGCACCGCAGCCGAAACAGTAATAAAATTGCTTATCTGGCGCGACAGTGAAGGAGGGCGTTTTTTCCTGGTGGAATGGGCAGCAGGCGCTGTAGTTGCGGCCAGTTTTTTTTAGGGGCACGCGAGCGTCTATCAGCTCCACCAGATCGGTACGAGCCAGAAGGTCCTGAACAAAATTTTCCGGAATGCGTGCCATGGTGCGCGGACTCTCTGCGTGGGCTGCTATTCAAGCAGAATTGCCGATGTGGGGAAAGTTTAATGCGGGCGCTGGCTGGTAAGGTGTCAGGTGTGTGTCTGTCTGTTTCGCCCCAAGGTACTGGGATGAAAGGGAAAACGTAGCGGGAACGCTGTATGGTTGGCTCAGGCGAGTTTAGCGCGAACCTTACCGCTAGCTGCGCCCATATCGGCACGGCCTTGCAATTGCGGCTTGAGAATACCCATTACTTTGCCCATGTCCTGCATGCCTGAAGCACCGGTTTGAGCCATGGCGTCATCGATAAGGGCGTCAATTTCCGCATCGGTGAGCTGGGTGGGGAGGAATTCTTGAAGCACCACGATTTCCGCTTCTTCGATTTCCGCCAATTCTGGGCGGTTCGCGTCACGGTATTGTGTGGCTGAATCCTTGCGCTGCTTGATCAATTTGTCGAGCAGGGCGAGTACACGTGCATCATCAGGGTCGATGCGCTCGTCCACTTCAATTTGTTTGATTGCTGCAAGCGCCATACGAAAAACACCAAGACGTGCCTTTTCTTTGGCACGCATGGCGTCTTTCATGGCCGCAGTGAGCTGCTCTTTGAGCGCACTCATCAGACGTCTATACCTTAGTACAAACGTTTGCGTGCGAGTTGCTCACGCTGCAGTTTTTTAAGGTGACGCTTGACGGCTGCGGCACGCTTGCGCTTACGCTCTTGTGTGGGCTTCTCGTATTGCTCGCGACGACGCACTTCAGAGAGAATACCCGCTTTTTCACAGCCACGCTTGAAACGGCGCAGGGCCACATCAAACGGTTCGCCTTCTTTCACCTTCACCTGAGGCATGAAGAATCACCTTCCTAGAAATTAGAGTTTATGGGGGTCGCCGCGGGCTCAGGTGGTCCCGGGGTGCGGCGAGGCGGGGATTCTACCCTAGTGGTGAGGAAATGCAAATCCTACGGTTCATCGCTATCATTGCAACGCAATTTCACAGGGTTGATCACCATGCGCGTATTGGGTATTGAATCGAGCTGCGACGAAACCGGCGTGGCTATCTATGACACCGAGCAGGGGCTATTGGGGCAGGCCTTATATAGCCAAGTAGAGATGCATGCTCGCTATGGCGGTGTGGTGCCGGAGCTGGCCAGCCGTGATCATGTGCAGCGGGTGCTGCCATTGATACGCGAAGTCATGACGGAGGCTAATACCCAACCGCAACAGTTGGATGGGGTGGCGTTTACCGCTGGCCCTGGGCTGGCCGGCGCTTTGCTGGTAGGGGCGGGTGTGGCCCGTTCGTTGGCGTTTGGCTGGAATTTGCCTGCGGTGGCCGTGCACCACATGGAGGGGCACCTGCTGGCGCCCTTGCTGGAGCCTAATGCCCCTGCGTTTCCCTTTGTGGCGCTGCTGGTTAGCGGGGGCCACACACTGCTGTTGGACGCTAAGGCCCTGGGGGAATATGAGATTTTAGGTGAATCAGTGGATGATGCGGCTGGAGAGGCGTTTGATAAAGCCGCAAAAATGATGGGCTTGGGTTACCCCGGTGGCCCCCGTGTTGCGACGTTGGCGCAACAGGGTACGGCACGGTTCCGTTTTCCGCGCCCGATGACCGATCGTCCAGGCTTGGATATGAGCTTTTCTGGGCTCAAGACTTTCACGTTAAATACCATCAATGATTTGGGCGGAAAAGAAGCGTTAAGTGAGCAGGACCGGGCGGATATTGCTCGTGCGTTTGAAGAAGCGGCGGTGGATACCTTGGTGATCAAGTGCCGCCGTGCGGTGGAGCAGACCGGCCACAAGCGATTGGTGATGGCTGGAGGGGTCAGTGCGAATCAGTCCTTGCGTGCTAAGTTGGCGGAACAGATGAAAAAAAGGGGTGTGGACGTTTATTACCCCGCGCCTCAATACTGCACGGATAACGGTGCCATGATCGCTTTTGCGGGAGCCCTGCGGTTGCAGGCCGGGGAACGGGCCGAGCTACCCATCAAGATCCGCCCGCGCTGGCCGCTGACGGAACTGGTGAAGCTGCAAGGCGCGGATTAAGTTCGGTTTACTCTCAGTAAGCTCAGCCCGGCGCCCTAGGGGGGCGCTGGTGGTGTGTCTCAGAAATCATCATGTTTTGCCGTGTTGGAACGTGTAGCTAGCTTTTTTTCCTGAACCCCAGCTCTTCCCCACGCAGTATTTTTTGCAGGTTGCTGCGATGTCGCAGAATCAGCACGATGGAAAGGGCCAGAATGGGCCAGAAGGCTTGGGGCAGCCAGGCGAAAATACAGGCTGGTGCTACCACGAAGGCACTGAGTGAGGCGATTGAGGAAATACGGTTGAGGGCAAATACCAGCAGCCAAGTCGCGCCGGCTAACAGCCCACTGGGCCAGTGCAGAACAAACAGTAGCCCAAAGGCTGTGGCCACGCCTTTACCGCCTTGAAAGTGAAAGAATACGGGATACAGATGGCCTAAGAAGGCAAAGACGCCCACCAGTGCGGCCACAAAGGGGCCCATATCCAGATAGCGGGCGAGCACCACGGGTATTACCCCTTTGAGCACGTCGCCCAGCAAGGTGAGGGCGGCTGCGGGTTTGCCGCCAATACGGAGTACATTGGTGGCCCCGGGATTGTTGGAGCCCTCGGTGCGCGGATCTGGGTAGCCGAACAAACGGCAGACCAGAATGGCGCTGGAAATGGAGCCCATCAGATAGCCGGCTATGCACAATGGCAATAACCAGAACCAGACTTCCTGTAATGTCCCTGCTTGCACCGGTTATAATCTCCCATCACATCGCTGAGGCAGCGAAATTGGCACCCAAGTAGTGCTTGGGGACCATTGTACACAGCATCCCATTGCTGCCTGAGCTGCAAGCGTAACATCTGATTACCTGAAATGGGATTCATCCAGTGCGCTAGCGTCGATGAATGCCACGGCAAGAGAGCCAGTATGGATATTGTTTATATCAATGATTTGAAAGTGGATACGGTAATCGGCATTTTCGATTGGGAGCGTCGCATCCGCCAGACCGTGAGTCTGGATCTGGAAATGGCGGCAGATATTTGCAAAGGAGCGGCCTCGGATCACATTGATGATGCATTGGATTACAAAGCCATTGGCAAGCGGTTGATCACCTTTATTGAAGGCAGTGAATTTCAGTTGGTGGAAACTCTGGCGGAGAATGTGGCGCAGCTGGTGTTGAATGAGTTCAGTGTGCCGTGGCTAAAATTGCGACTCAGCAAGCCGGGCGCTTTGCGCGGCGCCCGTGATGTGGGGGTGATCATTGAGCGGGGTGTGCGTCCCAATGCCTGACGTGTCTCAGGCTCAGGTATTTCTAAGCCTGGGCTCCAATATCGACCGTGAGCACAATATTTGCTCTGGGTTAGAGGCTCTGGAGCGGGCATTTTCCCCCTTGTCGATCAGTCCGGTGTACGAAAGTGAAGCGGTGGGTTTCGATGGTGATGCCTTTTACAACCTAGTGGTGGGGCTGAAGACAACCTTGAGTGTGGGAGAACTGGCTGCCTGTCTAAAAGAGATCGAAAAAGACCATGGCCGGGTGCGGGGCGAGAAAAAGTTTTCAAGCCGAACCTTGGATATCGATATTCTCACCTACAATGATTGTGTTGGTGAGATAGAGGGTGTGCAGCTGCCTCGGGACGAAATTCTCAAGCACGCTTTTGTTCTAAAACCCCTGGTCGATCTGGCCCCGGATGCCATGCACCCGCAAACCCGTGCATCCTACCGGGCATTGTTGGACGCGGCTGATTTCAGCGGGCAGAACTTATGGGTAGTGCCGTTCGGCGGCATGAAACAATAGTTTTTGTAGATTGCGTTAGCGGCATGTCGGTGCAAACCGGCAGCTATCGGTAGGCCTGAGATGCAACGTGTTCCGTGCTGTGTCTCTGAATACCAATGCGGCGTCATATCGCTTTGTGCCCAACGAAAAAAATCGTATTCCAGCCGAGAGAGGCCACCGGGATAGAGGTGGTCGATACGTTGAAGCGTTGGCCTCTGATGGTTTTTTTCCAGATCCTGAAGCAATTGCCGCAAAATAGAACGGCCCACGGGTTTGGACATGAGAAAGGCGGTGGTTGCCCAAGCAACGGTGTAGGGAATGGCGTTGAGCTGGTGAGCCATCTTGCGCCATTGAGCATCATCCAGGGACAAATACTGCCGCAGGGTAATCAGGCGCTGTTGTTCAACCCAGGTCTGAATGCGTTTTTGGGCATCGGGCAGGGCGCTGATTCTCTGGCGCCCGTCCGGTTGTGTTTCCAGGGTTTGGAAGTATTGCGCTAGCCCTTCCTGTAGCCACACCGGGGCTGATGGCGATAATTGGTAGAGCAACACATGGCTGGATTCATGAAGAATGGTTTGGGCTACTTGTTGTTCATTTTCGGCCCATTTCCACACGGCAACTTCGTTGGTTGCAGGAATGAACACGCCGGCATAATGACGGCTGCTGGAGCCAATCCGCTCAACCATCCATTGTTGAAAATCGTCCTGTTTTTCAATCAGAAACACGTTCACTTCTGCGGTGCCATGTAGGTCTAGCCCGAAGTCCCGGCGGTAGCGTTGGTAGATGTGGCGAATGTTATCTAAGGTGTGTTGCTGCAAGTCGCCGGTCAGGGTGAAATCCTGGCGCTTAACGTGGATTTCCAGGTCTTTGAGTTGCGGGCTGATATTCGGAGTGATGGTTTTGGTTTGGGCGCCCTCTGGTGGCCGATCACTGAAATGCAGCTTGCCGCTGGCATCCTGCCATTGAAAAATATCCGCTTGGGCGCCGGTACTGAAAAGAACGAGAAAAAGCGTTAGAAGTCGCAATGTTCGTCGATCCATTTCTGGGTTTTCTTTTGGTCTGCGGCGACCTCTTCGGCGTTGGCGTTGCGGTGGGTTCCGTCTTCATTCACATAGACGAAAGGCCCTCTCATTTGCTCAAGCCGCTTTTCTGCCTCTTTGCAGGGTTGCGCAAACCGTTCCCGGTATTCATCGCGTGCGTTTTTTTCTGCCAGTGCTTTATGGCGGGCTTGGGTTTGCTGGCTTTGGAGTAGCCGCTGGGTACGGGCATGGATATCTAGAGCGTCATCTTGGCCAATCTTAGGGGGCGGTTTTATGTCCAGAGTTTCATGTTCTGCCTGTGGCGCCCTGTCGCCAAATTGCCAGTTGCCATTGGCGTCCTTCCAACGATAGATTTCTGCGCTGGCAGAGGCCGTCGCCAGTGACAGCAGTATTATTCTTATCATGTTCATGGATGCCCCCGAGAGCCCTTCTCATGTTTTGTTTTTAGCTTCCTTGTAAGGCCAGTGACCGCCCCCCGTCCACGGCCAATATTTGTCCGGTAATAAAGGGGGCGGCGGTAGCCAACCAGTAAACCGTGTTGGCAATGTCATCCGGCTCGCCGCTGCGTTTCAGGGCGGTGGCGTCTTGGATGGCCTGCTGGTTCATCTGCCCGGCTTCTGGCCATAGAATGGGCCCCGGGGATACGCCGTTGACGCGAATCTCTGGTCCCAGTTCCCGAGCCAAGCTTTTGGTCATCATCGCAAGGCCGGCTTTGGCCATGCAATACAGGGTATGCGTTTGCAGCGGTTTTTCTGCGTAAACATCGACAATATTGATAATGCAGCCCTGTTGCTCACGTAATGCAGGCGCCAGCTGCTGGCTGAGAATAAAGGGGGCGCGCAGGTTGCTGTGAATCAGCTTTTCCCAGTCGCTGTCGTTTGCCTGTTCTATGGGGGTGGGGTAAAAGCTGGACGCATTGTTGACAAGTAAATCCAGCTGGCCAAAACAGGCAAGGGCGTCGCTGGCCAGTTGGCGCACGGCGGCGGGTTGGTCCAAATCGGCTTGCAGTAACCCTGCACTACCGGGGCGTAGCTGATTCAGCTCGGCGGCCAGGCTCTCGGCTTCTTCCTGGCTACCCCGGTAATGAATGATCACCCGCATCCCGTGCTGATGCAGGGTGCGAACAATCTGGGCGCCAATACGGCGGGCGCTGCCGGTAACCAGGGCGACGGGGGCGTTCATCAGGGGTTCAGCTCCTGTTGTTTAAAGGTGGCGATGGCATCAATGCGGGCTTGCTCAATCGCTTCCCCCAGTGCCGGACCTTCGTGGCCTTGGGCCTGCAGCGCCTGTATATCTACCTGGCGTGCGGCATCTGCCGCGCCCTGTAGATAGGAGGCTTGAGGATACTCGCGGTTTTCGAAACTGGTGCGGCCCCGCGCGTCGGCTTCACAGGCTCCCAAGAAATCCGTTAGTCGCTCCGGGCGACGAAGGATATCCAGCGACTTGAACAGTTTCCACACCGTGGCCGGTTTCAGTTCCAATGCACGGTGGCTGTGAGTATGGAACTCAGCGACTAAGGTGGCCAAGGTTGCGGCTTCCTTGGGAACTTTCAATCGCTTTGATACCTTTTTGCTTAAACGAGCGCTGCGGATTTCGTGGGCAATGTGTCGGGGCCATTCTTCCTTTGGGGTTTTACCCTTACCTAGATCATGGCAGAGCAATGCATAGCGAGCGTTAAGGCTTAAGCCGAGCCGAGCGGCTTGCTTAAGGCATAGGAATTGATGAAGCAGGGTGTCCACTTCCGGATGGTGTTGTTCCGGTTGAGGTACGCCATCCAACGCGGCAAGTTCTGGAAATAAGGCATGCAGTGCGCCGCAGCGGTGAAGCACCTGAAAGAATACCTGAGGATCGCGCTCCATGAGCGCTCGGCTGGTTTCTTTCCAAACCCGCTCAGCGACAAGATAACCCAGCTCACCGGAGTCGCTCAGTTGTTTCATCAACATAAGTGTGTCATCGGCCACCTGAAACCCTAGCCAGTGGTAGCGAGCGGCAAAACGGGCAACCCGCAATACTCGCAAGGGGTCTTCGGCAAAAGCGGGGGAAACATGGCGCAATAAGCGAGCTTTGAGATCCACGCGGCCATTGAACGGGTCGATGATTTCACCACCACGGGCTTGCGCCATGGCATTGATGGTCAGGTCGCGGCGAATCAGATCCTCTTCTAGAGAGACTGTGCTGGCGGCATGGAAGGTAAAGCCGCCATAACCGTGGCCGGATTTCCGTTCGGTTCTGGCCAGGGCGTATTCTTCCTGTGTTTTTGGATGCAGGAATACGGGGAAATCTTTGCCCACGGGGCGGAACCCGTTGGCTTCCATTTCCTTCGGGGTGGCACCGACCACGACCCAATCTTTTTCCGTCACGGGGAGGCCGAGCAGCGAATCTCGCACTGCGCCGCCCACTAGATAGACATTCATCTTGTGCGCTCTCGTTATCTTGAGCAGAATGGTCGCATGCTTTCTAGTGTACTGAAACTGAACTCTTTAGTCGTAGACCACTGTACTCGCCAATGGCGAGCACAGGGACGACGGCTGTGTGACTGAACGTTTCAGTTTTGCAAGAAGGCCGCAGCGTCCCCCGACCTGCGGCCTTTTTTCGTTTAGGGGGGAAGGTGGTAGGCCGTAAACCCGCTGCAAGCTACACCACGGAATAGGTTTTTCTGGCGGATATCGCTGTAGCCGCGCACCAACATTTGGTCGCGCTTGTTGCTTCAGAATAAAAAAAACCGAGACCGCTTTGTCGCTTAAAACGTGTGGCTCATTTAAGGAGAACGGCATGCCAACCTTGGCAGCGTATTTGATTGTGGTGGCGGTGTGGGCAACCACTCCATTGGGGATTAAATGGAGTGGTGACGCCATGGCGCCGCTGGCGGCGGCCGGTGTGCGCATGGGTATTGCTGCGTTGCTGGGGCTGGGTTGGTTATGGATAAAGCGCCAACCTTTGCCGTTGCATGCTCGCGCGCGTCTCAGCTATTTGGCGTCTCTGCCGGGTATTTTTGGCGCTATGGGCTGTAGCTATATGGCGGCGGTTCACCTTCCTTCCGGGTTAATTTCAGTGATTTTTGGGCTGGCGCCGCTGTTGTCCGGCCTGATGTTGCAAGCCTTGCCGGGCGGTCTGCGCCTTAACCGCTGGCATTGGAGCGCCTGCCTAATTGGTTTAGCCGGGTTGGTGCTGGTGTTTGATGACAGCCTGCAGGTGCTGGTCGCCGGGCAGGGGATGGGCGGCCGGGGAGTGGGTTTGCTGTGGATGCTTAGCGCTGTGACCTTGTTTGCCGGCAGTGGCATTGCGGTGCAGCGAGTGGGAGCTGGGCTGCAGCCTATGCAGCAAACCGTGGGCGGTTTGTTGCTGTCGTTACCCTGTTATGCCATTGGCATGGCCATTACCGGGCAGACGCTGAGCTTTAGCGGCGATTACCGGGGCTTGTCCGCGATACTGTATCTGGCGGTGTTTGGTTCGTTGTTGGGGTTTTATTGCTATTACCAGGTGTTGGCCCGGCTGTCGGCGGCGACGGTGGCGTTAGTGACGCTGATTACGCCGGTGTTGGCATTGTCGTTGGGAAGCCTGCTCAATGGTGAAAGCTTGGGGGTACTGGTGCTGGTGGGTGCCGCGTTAATCGTGCTGGCACTGTCGCTGTTTCTGCTGGGGGACCACAAGATACGCCGCCAGCTGAAGCAACTAACGAAGGCTGACGCCTAGCAGTGGCACTGAATGCGAACCAAGTCGTCTAGCCGTAGTGCAGTTAAGGACCCTCCCCACACGCACCCGGTGTCTAGTGCGTCGACCTTGTCGACGCCACTGTGGCCTTGCAGGGCAGCCCAGTGGCCGAACAGGATGCGAGTATCGGTGACGATTCGGCCGGGGTGCTGGAACCAGGGAATGAACCCGGCGGGGGGCAAGTCGGGCTCACCTTTGCTAGTCAGGTCCAGCTCTGCGGCCTGATCTACAAAACGCATGCGGGTGAAGTGGTTGGTGATCACCCGCCAGCGGTCTGGGCCACTCAGCTTCTCGTTCCAGCCGGCGGGGGTATTGCCGTACATGTGAGTAAAAAATGTGCCGGCCGAGTGGTTACGCAGCACGGTTTCCACTTCCGCTGCGCGCTGGCTGGCCTGGGCCAGTGACCACAGCGGCGGAATGCCGGCGTGGGTCATCACTGCATTATGTTCTGGTAGGTTAATAAGCAGCGGTTGTTGTTGTAGCCAGCCCAGCAGTTCATCACGATCCGGTGCGTTTAAAATTTCGCTGAGAGTGTCTTTACGTTTACTGGGAATGGTGCCGTTGGCCACGGCCAGCAGGTGTAGGTCGTGGTTGCCTAGCACGGTATGTACATTGTCGCGCAGGGCGTGGACGCGCCGCAGGGTGCCTAGTGAGTCCGGCCCCCGGTTGACCAGGTCTCCCGCGAGAAACAGGCGGTCGCGGTCGGCATTGAAGCTAAGCTTTTCCAGCAAACAGTCAAACGCGCCCAGGCAGCCCTGCAGATCGCCAATGGCGTAATCGCTCATAAGGCGTCTCCGGTGATACGCCTGATGCTGGGTGCTTGATGCTCGACGCTTGCGCTTTTACGGGCTAAAACAATGATGTCCCCATCGGCCATATGTTGGGCGTCAGGCATAGGGCCTCCAGCGCATTCAGTGCAATGCATGTGGTGCGGCTAGGGTGAAGGCCGGAACCTGTGCATCGAAGTGGCTGCCGTCTTCGGCGATCATCTGGTAACTGCCGCGCATGCTGCCCACCTCCGTTTCCAGAATGGCACCGCTGGTGTAGCGGAAGGTTTGGCCGGGGGCGATGTGGGGTTGTTCGCCGATAACCCCCTCGCCATGGACTTCCTGAACGCGCTCTTCGCCGTCGGTGATCACCCAGTGGCGGGTTAGCAAACGGGCGCTGACAGAGCCTTTGTTGAGAATGCTAATGTGGTAGGCAAAGACCCAGCGTTGGCTTTCTTCATCACTCTGATCGGGTAGAAATTCGGTTTCCACCGATATCTGTATGTTGTGATTGGAGTCGCCGTTGGCGGTGTTGTCGCTACCTGGTTCGGTGACGCTCATTGGCTGTTGTCTCCCTTGCCTTGTTCAGTGTGTGGTGCGTTGGCGTCTTCCACATCGGCCGGCGGGCGGCTGATGTTGGCCAGCGCCACGTAGTCGGCCACGGACAGTTGATCCGGGCGTAGGCCGGCATCAATGCCGAGGGCTTGAAATTGCTCGGCGCTAACCCAGGATTTTAACCCATTTCGGATTGCCTTGCGGCGCTGGGTAAAGGCCTGGGCCACCAGTTTACGCAGGTGGTCTTCGTCGTCCGCTGGGTGGGGCGGGCTGTCGTGGGGAATTAGCCGGACCACGGCGGAGTCTACTCGTGGAGGGGGGCTGAATGCCTCCGGGGGCACAAAGAAAAGATAATCCGCCTGGCAATGATACTGCACCATGATCGAGAGCCGCCCCCAGTCACGGGTGCCGGGGCTGGCGGTGAGCCGTTCCACCACTTCTTTTTGCAGCATGAAAGTCATGTCGCTGATGGCGTCGGCCTGGGCAAGTAGATGAAAGATCAAGGGGGTAGAGATGTTGTACGGCAGGTTACCGATCACCCGCAGGGGCTTGTCCGCTGGTTTTAGGGTGCGGAAATCAAAGCGCAGGGCATCACTTTCGTGGATGGTCAGTCGCTCGGGAGTATTTTCTTGGCGCAGTAGGGCGATTAGATCCCGGTCCAGTTCCACCACATGCAAATGGGGGAGCTCTTCCAGTAGTGGATAGGTGAGGGCGCCTCTGCCTGGGCCGATTTCCACCAAGGTGTCTCCCGTTTGCAGGCCCAGGGTGCGGATCATGCGGTCGACCAAGTTGCGGTCGTGCAGAAAATGCTGGCCAAAGCGTTTACGGGTGCGATGTTCTTTCATAGCGGATCTCAGGTCAGGCCGGGTGGTGTGACTTAATCAACGCAAGGGCGCTGGTGTGGTCAGGCATTATGCTGCGGTGTTGCCAAGGTTAACGCTAGGCGCGTGGCGGCGATCAGGCTGCCGGCGCTGGCCGTGCCGTTGCCTGCCAGATCGAAGGCGGTGCCATGGTCCACTGAGGTGCGAATAAAAGGCAGCCCCAGAGTGATATTGATGGCTTCGCCAAAACCAGCGTACTTGAGCACCGGCAAGCCTTGGTCATGATACATGGCAAGCACCGCATCGTGTTGCTCAAGTAAATGGGGCTGGAAAGCCGTGTCGGCGGGAAGAGGGCCGGTGAGCTGCATGCCCTTAGCGCGTAGGTGTTTCAACGTGGGAATGATTACATCCAATTCTTCACGGCCCAGGTGGCCCTCTTCGCCGGCGTGAGGATTGAGCCCCAGTACCATAATGCGCGGTTCGGTAATGCGGTACTTGCTGATCAGGTCATCGCGCAGAATGGTCAGGGTGCGCATCAGGCTATCTGGAGTAATGGCTGCCGGTACCTGGCTTAGGGGCAGGTGGGTGGTGGCCAAGGCTACTCTAAGCGGCTGCCCGCCGGGAGACGCGGTGAGCATCATTACTACCTGATTTACCCCGGCCTGTTCGGCGAGAAATTCAGTATGGCCGGTGAACGCTGGGTCGGCTCCGTCGCAAATGACGTTTTTCGCCACCGGGGCGGTGACCATAGCTGAGAAGGTGCCTTTGAGGCAGCCCTGAGCGGCACGAGTGAGCATTGCCACGGTGCCGGCGGCGGTGGCCGGGTCCGGTTGCCCAGCGATGACAGGGGCGCCGGCTGGGGTGTGCCATACGGGCAGGGAGCCTACTGGTAGTAGATCGCCCGGCTGCCAGTCGCTTAACGCCACCGTCAGGCCTAATTGTTGCGCTCGTTCGCTGAGTACCTGGCGGTCACCGATGATGACCATTGGGGCATCACTGAAAGTATCCAGCAGAGATAGCACTAGGTCCGGCCCGACTCCTGCGGGGTCGCCGTAAGTGATGGCGATGGGTTGGGAGGGCGAGCTAGGCATGGATTAGTAGAAGGCCTGAAGCCGGACGCCGAGCGCCGATGCTTTCTCCCTCCCCCTTCTCCCGCAAGCGGGAGAGGGGCCTCTCTCGCTTGTGCAGAAGGGAATGGAGTTGTGTTTTAGCACGGCTAAGCGCCGGCTGGCATCGGGTATTCGGTGCTGGATTTTTCACAACCGAATATCCACGTAGGACTCGCTGCGTTTTTCTTGCACCCACGTTTCCAGCTCTTCTTCAAAGCGGCGTTTCTGCAGTGCCTGGGTGGCCTGCATGCGGCGGAACTCGGTGCTCATGTCTGCATCGCGGATGTCATCTACGCGCAAGAAGTGCCAGCCGAATTGGCTTTCGAACACCGGGGATAGCTCGCCCACTGGGGTATTGAGCATCACTTGTTCAAATTCGGGGACCATTTCGCCTTTGTTGACCCAGCCCAGTTCGCCGCCATTGCGAGCGCTGCCTGGGTCGTCGGAAAATTCGGCGGCGGTTTCCTTAAATTGACGTTTACCTGCGGCGACCTCGTCATGAAGGCGAATCGCTCGTTGTTGGGCCTGCTCAGCACTGGTGAGCGCATCGGCTTTTATCAGCACATGGCGAACGTGATATTGGGTGACCACTTTTTCAGCGCCGCCTTTGCGATCGATCATTTTTAGGATATGAAAGCCGGCACCAGAACGTAGAGGCTGGGAAAATTCGCCTTTTTTCAGGTTGATGGCATTTTCTGCAAAAAGGGTGGGCCACTGTGCGGCTGGGCGCCAGCCGAGGTCGCCACCCTCAAGGGCGTTGGGGCCATCGGATAGGGCGATGGCCAGCTGCTGGAAGTCACTGCCGGCTTCGAGTCGTTCGATGATCTCTTCGGCTTTGGCGCGGGCCTGGCTAATCTGCTGCGGCCGGGCTTCAGAGGGTACGCGGATCAAAATGTGCCCTAAGCGAAAGTCTTCCTGAAACATTTGTTTGCCCAGTTCAGAGCTCAGGAAGCGGTCTACTTCTCGGTCGGTGACCTGAATGCGTGAGGCGACGCTGCGTTGCTGCAAGCGGGAGATCACCATGTCTTGACGAATTTGTTCGCGGAACTGGGTCCAGCTGTAGCCATCTTCACGTAGGGTTGCGGCGAAGTCTTCCAGGCTCATGTCGTTTTGACGAGCAATGCCCGCCAGCGCCTCATTGAGGCTGGCTTCGTCGACTTTGATCCCGGCGCGCTCGGCCAGTTGCAGCTGCAGACGCTCCAGGATCATGCGATCGAGCACCTGCTCGCGGAGGATGGCTGGAGACGGCAGTTGCTGCCCTTTTTCTTGAAACTGCAGGGCGATAGTGTTGATACGCTCATCCAGCTCACTCGCCATGATGGCACCATCGTTAACCACCGCCACTATGCGATCAAGCATCTGCACTTTGGCCTGACTCCAGACCGGTATCATCAGCACAGCCATGGCGAGTAGGCCAAGTAGGGTGTGTTTTGTGTGCAGCGTTTTATTAATCATACTGTCTCCTGTATCCCGGAATGCTGCGCTCCAGCAGGGAATCCACTTGGCCGCCAAAGCCGCCTAAGCCGATCATCTGGATTTGGAACCAGATTGTGCTGTCCGCCTCTAGGTTGCCGTCGCCATTGTCATCCATCAGCTCGCGCTGGCTAAGTAGTCGCAATTTCCAGCAGCAATTGCGGTATTCGGTACCGGCCATGGTTTCCAGCGAACGCTGGTTATCCAGGTCGTACATCCAGCGGCCAATCAGCCGCCAATGCCGGTGAACGGGCAAAATGGCACTGACTTCCGATTCGCGGATACTGTCTGCCGGGCGGTCGTGATAACCCACATTGACGACGCGCCGTTCGCGGTCGTTATAGCCAATTTGAAAGTTGGAGCGCTCGCGTTTGTTTTCTTCTATATCCCACTGGCCTTCAGAGTAGAGGTACCAATCCTGTGCAAAGTTCCAGCGTGCATCGCCAATAACCGGTGTTTGGTCATCGGTGGGGTCTTCCACGGCCCGCTCGGTGACCACTTTGCGGTCCTCAAAGTAGAAGCCTTGCGCCACTCGTAGGCGTAGTTGTTCGCGGCCAGTGCCATCATGCAGGAAGCGACTGGTTAGGCCTACCGCCAATTTCTCTTCGTCGCCGATGCGGTCGTAGCCGATGAAGCGGTTTTCCCGGAACAGCGAGTTATAGGAGAACGTCAGCTCGCCGGAATCGAAGTTGGGTAGTTCGCTTTGGTCTTCGTAGGCGACTTTGTTCAGGAACAGACGCGGTTCCAGCGTTTGGGTAAAACTGGAACCGAACCAATTGCCCGCGCGCTCGAAGAACAGGCCAGAATCTAAGCTGGCCCCCCAGGTTGTCAGGTCAGGGTTGTCTTCTTCGTTGGCGTCAACGCTATCGAGCCGATACTGGGTGTGGTACAGCCGGGCCCGCGGCTCCACATAGCCCCAGGAGTTTTGCAGGCGCATGGTCAAGGCCGGGGCCATGTGGCCACGCAGGCCGGTGGCTTTGCCGCTGTCATCAGAGTCACTTCGGCCGAAGGCTGTGATGTCTGATAGCCATAAGCCTTTCACGGGCCCTACTAGGGTTGGGTCACCGGTTAATTGTAGCTGGGGTAGGCGCCGGTAGGGCAGGTCGGCGTCGTCGAGGGTCGGGTCAATGGTCTGCCAGGATTGCAGCCGGCCCAATACCTGCCAAGTGCGGCCGTAATAGCGGGCCTCCCCGAGCCGGGGCAGGTGGGTTTGTGAGCTGATTTCTAGTCCGGTGTCCAGATCCTTGAAATAGAAGTCATCGGAGACGTAGGTGAAATCCGTCTCCAGGCTCCAGCGGTTAATGTCGCCATTGTGAGTCCAGCGACCGACTTGGCGGTTTTCATTGTCGAACTTGCGGTCGTTGAACAGTACCCCGTAACTGAGGCTGCCTTCGCCCCAGCGCGACAGGTAGCGCATTTCGCTGTCCAGACCGCTGCCTCGACCATCGATATAGCGAGGAGAAATGGTGGCGTCGAGTTGTGGGTGCAGGTTCAGATAAATGGGCTGGGAAATATCCAGCCCGCTGCTATCACCCACGGAGAGGGTGGGAAACAGCAGGCCGCTCTTGCGCCGATCATCGATCGGGAAGGTCATCCAGGGTAGCCAGAAGATCGGTACGCTCTTTACCTTGAGCACTACGTTGTTGGCTTCACCCCAGCCCTTATCACGGTCCAGGAAAATACGATCGCCTTGCATAACCCAGCCGTTGGAGCCGGGGGCACAGGTGGTATAGGTGCCGTGGGTGATGGTGGTGGTATTTTGTTTCAGGAAAATATAATTGGCGCTGCCGCGGGCGCTAGTGTCGAACAGAGAGTAGCGTACCCCTTGCAGGCTACCTTCCTTGCGTCGTGTTTGGCCGCTCATGTTTTCGGCGATAAAGGTCGCCTGATCGCTTTCCATGCGCATGCCGTTTTCCAGCTCAAACTTGCCGGTGGCTTGATCAAGCTCGGCAATATCGGTGGTAATGCGGCGCCCGGGCTGTTCAATCAGGACATCGCCGTCCAGTTTGATTAGGCCGTCTTGGGTAAGCGTGGAATGATCGGCGGTGATCACTGTATCACTGCCCTCCACGGGCATGCCGACATGGGGGTTATAATAAATCCCCGCGCACCAGTCGGGTATCTCCCGCTGCTGGACAGCAGGAAACGTGGCCATTTGTTCGCGGTCAACCCAGTTCAGGTCGTTTTCCGCAAGGCTAGCCCCTGAGGCAAGCAGCAGGGCTGGAATCAATAATCGAGGTATGGGCAGTGGCATCAGCTGCTCAGAACAGGTAAAAAGGCCGTTTTATGGCGGGCCGGGCTTTCCGTTCCACCAAAAGCGGCAGTGTAATCTAACAAGGAAGGCAATGCAGCCTGATAAAAGTAAATCCGGAGTAACTTCGGACCCGCGAAAACACGCCATCGACCAATGGGTAAGTGCTTACCTTGGAGAATCAGTGGTTGGTGAGCCTGCGTCAGCGGATGCCAGCTTCCGTCGTTATTTCCGTTATTTTCATGGGGATAGCAGCTTGGTGGCCATGGATGCGCCGCCGACACAGGAAAATTGTCGCCCTTTCGTGGATATCGCCGGGCGCCTTAAACGAGCAGGTCTGCATGTGCCAGATATTGTTCATCAGGATTTGCAGCAGGGCTTTTTGTTGCTCAGCGATATGGGCACGCAGACGTGGCTGAACGCCCTAAATGAGGCTAATGCCGATGAGTGGTATAGCGCTGCCATCGATACCCTGATTACCCAGCAATTGCATGCCGATACCGCGGGGCTGCCGCAGTACGATGAAGCATTGCTGCAACGGGAGCTGGAACTGTTCCCCCAGTGGTACCTGTTCCGCCATCGTGAAAAGGTGGTCACCGGAGAGTTGCGCCAACGGTTGGACCGGGTGTTTGATGTGCTGATTCGTTCAGCCTTAGCGCAGCCGCAGGTATTTGTGCATCGCGATTATATGCCGCGTAATCTAATGGTGTCCGACCCGAATCCTGGGGTGATCGATTTTCAGGATGCGGTGGCCGGCCCCATCAGCTATGACGTGATCAGCCTGTTTAAGGATGCTTTTTTGAGCTGGCCAGAAGAGCGCGTGCTTGGCTGGCTGGGCGAGTATTTCGACAAGGCCACGGCGGCAGGGCTGCCGGTGCCGGCGGACTTCGATACCTTCTTGCGCGATTGCGACCTGATGGGCGCCCAGCGTCATATCAAGGTGATCGGTATTTTTGCGCGTATCTGCCACCGCGATGGCAAGCCCAAGTATTTGGGCGATGTGCCGCGTTTCTTTGCTTACTTGCGCACGGTCATCGCCCGGCGCCCGGAGCTTTGCGATCTACAGTGGGTTCTCGATCAGATCGAGGACAACCAGTGAAGGCCATGATCCTGGCCGCCGGCTACGGCAAGCGCATGCGCCCGCTCACCGACCACACCCCCAAGCCGCTATTGCAGGCGGGGGGCAAGGCGTTGATCGAATATCATATTGAAGCGTTGCGCGATGCCGGCATTGAATCCTTAGTGATTAATACCGGTTGGTTGGGCGAGAAGCTGGTGGCCTTCCTGGGAGAGGGTACTCGCTACGGCATTCCCCTTGTTTACTCCCATGAAGGTACACCGCTGGAAACCGCTGGGGGCATCAAGCGAGCGCTGCCGTTGCTGGGCGATCAGCCGTTTGTGCTGATTAACGGAGATATTTGGACCGATTTTGACCTGACTCGGCTAGTGGATAATCGCCCGGACCCGGTGCATCTGGTGCTGGTGAATAACCCGGAACATCACCCGAAAGGGGATTTTCATCTGACAGACACGAGCCGCTTGCGCGATAATGCCGAGCCTAAGCTCACCTATGCCGGTATTGGCCGTTTTGACCCTGCTATTTTTGCGCAGTTAGCGGACGGTGAAGCGAAGCTGGCGCCGGTGTTGCGTGCGGCCATGGCCGACGATGCGGCCAGCGGCGAGCATCATGCAGGGCAGTGGTGGGATATCGGCACCCCGGAACGTCTCGCGGAACTGGATCGACTGCTCAGCGGCACCTGATCCAGTACTGAAATTGATTGTTTTGTGAGATCGGTGCAATCACCGCTCCACAGTGACGCTGTCACAACTCATGCATTTTAAGGAATTGTCATGCCCAAGCAGGACTATCTGATCGCCCCCTCCATCCTTGCCGCCAACTTTGCCCGTTTAGGCGAAGAGTGCGATGCGGTGCTGGCGGCCGGCGCCGATGTGATCCATTTTGACGTGATGGACAACCATTACGTGCCTAACCTGACCATCGGCCCCATGGTCTGCAAGGCCCTGCGCGACCACGGCATCAGCGCCCCCATAGACGTGCACCTTATGGTCAGCCCGGTGGATGAATTGATCAGCATGTTCGCCGAAGCCGGGGCCAGCTACATCACCTTTCACCCGGAAGCCAGCCAGCACGTGGACCGTTCCCTGCAGCTGATTAAGAGCTATGGTTGCAAGGCTGGGCTGGTGCTCAACCCGGCGACACGCCCGGATTGCCTGGAATACGTGATGGACAAGCTGGATATGATCCTGCTGATGAGTGTGAACCCAGGCTATGGCGGCCAGACGTTTATTCCCTCTACCTTGGATAAAACCCGCGCTGTGCGCCAACTGATCGACGCTAGCGGCTACGACATCCGCCTGGAAGTGGACGGCGGCGTCTCTGAAAAGAACATCCGCGAAGTGGCCGCTGCCGGCGCCGATACCTTCGTGGCCGGCTCGGCCATCTTCGGTAAAGAAAATTACGCCGCCGTTATCCAGCAAATGCGCGATGAGCTGGCGCAGGCTTAACGGCCTAGGGCGCTCAGGAGGGAACCGAATGGTCATAATGTTGCCTTATCCCTCCATGCGCTACGCCATTCCTTCACTTTGTTGTTTGCTGCTCCTGCTGGCCGGTTGTGCCGGCAGGGCCCCGGCTGGCGCGCCTCCATCCGTGCAAACCCCTGTTGCTCCCACTCGCTCGGCAACTGTCGGCACCGCACCGGATCTCCAAGCCCAGCAGGAATTGGATGCGCTAGTGGCGCAAGTAATGTCCGAAGCGCCCCCGCCCCCCCTGCTTATGTCACTGGAAGCTCAGCACGAAGACTGGAAAGGTGTCCCCTATCGTTACGGTGGTCTGAGCCCCCGCGGCGTGGACTGCTCCGGCTTCGTCTACCTCACCTTTCAGTCGCGCTTGGGTATGGAAGTCCCGCGCACCACCCTTGAGCTGCTGAAAAGCGGGAAAAAGGTAAAGCGCGGTGACATTCGTGTGGGTGACCTGGTGTTCTTCCGCACTGGGCCTGGCAATCGCCATGTGGGAATTTACATGGGGGGCGATGAATTTATGCATGCGTCGGTGAGTAAGGGGGTGATGCAGTCGTCGCTGCACAACCCCTATTGGAGTCAGCGCTATTGGCAGGCTCGGCGGTTGGTGAATCGGTAGCACACGTTCGATATTACTCTTAAGAAATCCCCCGGATTCCCAGCGTCTCCCGAAATCACAGCCAAGACTAAACCCGCTAGAAAAGCGCGCGCCCCTTGCCGCCAGGACACCTCCTGCCCCAGCCTCATTGTTTATCGAATTCCTGCCCGTTTTCACCCTCACGCAAGCTGAATATGTAGGATATGGCTTACATAAATTTGTAAGTGGTTGATTGGTGTTTTTTTAGAAGAGGGCGATGGAGCTCGCTGTAGGGGGCTGTTGCTGTTAGGTGGCTTGCGAGTCGGATAGTAGCGTGGCGACGATGTTGTTTCAGCGTTTTTGTAGCACTGAGACGGTGGTCAACCCGCTTCCTCCAACGGCTTCCCTTGCGGATCTACAAACCGCACATCCCGCACGGTGAGAGCCTGGCCCTGTTGGTTGTGAACCGCTACCGGGGCCAGCGGTTCGCCGGTTTGGCGGTCCACCAGTTTCATGGTGTCTTTCTCGCCGTTCCAGCGTTCGCTCCACTGGCGCAGGGCGGTGATGACGGTAAACAGATCCCGGCCCTTGTCGGTGAGGCGGTATTCGTAGCGCTTGCCGTGTTCGCCCACGTCCACACGCACCATAACGCCGTTATCCACCAACCGCGATAGACGGTTGCAGAGGATGTTTTTGGCGATGCCCAGGCTATGCTGGAAATCCACAAAGCGGCGGGTGCCCAGCATGGCCTGCTTGACCACCAGCAGGGACCACCAGTCACCAACCTCATTGAGGGCGCAGGCTACGGAGCAGCCCATGTCGTCGAAGCGTTTACGTGTCATGGCGGCAGTATAGATCAGAATGGTTGCATTAAGAAACCAAATAAGGTTTTATTACGCAACTAAATTGAATTGACCGCCCATGATGGCGGATGCGCTGATTCTGTTTGTTTGTTGGGAAAATACGGTTGAAAGGGCTACTGCGAGGGTGCTTGCCATTGCTAGCCCCTTTTTTTGTTACCTCCAATGCTCACGCCGAGCCAGGTACGGGCTCGGCTTAGAGAGTGAATAAACGAAGATTGATTAGGAGAGCCTCATGAGTAGTTCCCTGGATAGCCTGTTGCGTCCTTTTGAACTTAAGTCTTTGAAAATGCGTAATCGAGTGGCCATGGCGCCCATGACGCGCACCTTTTCTCCGGGTTATGTGCCTAATGATCAGGTGGTGGGCTATTACCAGCGCCGAGCCGAGGGCGAGGTGGGCCTGATCATTACCGAGGGTACTTTTGTGGGCCACAAGGCCGCCAATGGTTATGAGGGTGTGCCGGCTATTTATGGCGATGAGGCCATGGCGGGTTGGAAGAAAGTGGTGGACGCGGTGCACGCTGCCGGTGGGCAGATCATTCCACAGTTGTGGCATGTGGGCTCAGTGCGTAAGCCGGGTATTGGCCCGGACAAGGATGTGCCTGCTTATTCGCCTTCCGGTTTGTTTAAGCCGGGTAAAAAAAATGGCGAAGCTATGAGCAAAGCGGATATCCAGGATGTGATTCGTGCTTTTGCTGAATCTGCCAAGGCGGCTAAAGAGGTGGGCTTTGATGGGGTCGAGATTCATGGTGCCCATGGTTATCTACTCGATCAGTTTTTCTGGGAAGGCACCAATCAGCGTGATGATGAGTACGGTGGGTCCATCGAGAACCGTGCCCGTTTTGGTATCGAGATTGTTAAGGCGGTACGCGAGGCGGTAGGTGAGGACTTCGCCATCGTGCTGCGTTTTTCCCAGTGGAAGCAGCAAGATTACGAGGCAAAGCTGGCTCATAATCCAGAAGAGCTGGAGCGCTTCCTGATGCCGTTTGTGGAGGCCGGTGTCGATGTGTTTCACGCGTCTACGCGCCGTTTTTGGTTGCCAGAATTTGAGGGGTCCGATCTGAACTTGGCAGGTTGGACTAAAAAGATTACGGGTAAGCCGGTGATTTCTGTGGGCAGCGTGGGTTTGGATGGCGACTTCCTCAATAGCCCAGAAGGCATGGGTGGAACGGCTAACCCGACGGGGCTTGATGAGCTGGAGCGGCGCATGGATAACGACGAGTTCGACATAATTGCCGTGGGCCGTGCGTTGCTGCAGGACCCGAACTGGTTGGTGAAAATACGTGAGGGTAAGGAAGACGAAATTGCGCCGTTCACTAAGGCTGCGCTGGGCAGCTTGAGTTAAGAGTGAAAGGTTAAAAGTTGAAATGCGGGCCGGGGTTTACCAGGGCCGATAACATAGAGGCCGCGCCCAGATCTGGACGCGGCCTCTTTCGTTTCAGTAACACGCTTCGCTTTGTTCCTGCCGCTGGCTTTTGTGTTTCAGGTGGCTTGGGCCTCAAACGGTGTTGCAGCCCAAGCTCGTAGCGTGTCGCTCACTCCTCTGCCTGCTCCTCCAGCGACTGGTTAACGGCTAGCGCCAGCAGGGTGCAAATAACGCCGGATAGCAGGTATACGGTCACCGACATGAGTCCGAATTTGGCGGACAGGCCCAAGGCGACCAGCGGGGCGAAGGCGGCACCGAACAACCAAGCGAAATCAGAAGTGAGGGCGGCGCCGGTGTAGCGAAAGCGCGGGGCGAAGTTGGCCGTCACTGTGCCGGATGCTTGGCCGTAGGACACTCCGAGCAAAGCAAAGCCCAGCAGAATGAAGGTGTCTTGCATGACCGGGCTACCGCCCATTAGCAGTGGGGTGAGAAGGCTGAATACGCCAATCATGGCGGCCAGGGCGCCCACGGTGGTGCGTTTGCCGATGCGGGCGGCGATCCAGCCGGAGCCGATGGTGGCGATGATGCCCACGAAGCCACCCAATACTTGTACGGTGAGCACTTCGGCGGTGGTCTGGCTGCCCTGGAAGGCAATCCATGACAGTGGAAAAATGGTTACCACATGAAATAGCGCATAGCTGGCCAAGGCGGCAAAGGAGCCGATAAAAATATTGTGGCCCTCCTCTCGCACCATCTCGCTGGTGCGAATGGGTTCCAGTTCACTTTCCTGCATGGCTTCGGTGTATTCCTCGCCTAGCACCAAGCGCAGCCGCGCGAATAGGGCGACCACGTTGATGGCGAATGCCACGAAGAACGGATAACGCCAACCCCAGCTCATGAAATCCGCAGCGCTCAGGCTGTTATAAAGATACAGGAACAGGGCGCTGGCGATCACGAAGCCAAGGGGGGCGCCCAGCTGGCCAATCATGGTGTACCAGCTGCGGCTTTCTTTGGGGGCGTTTAGGGCCAGTAATGAAGGGAGGCCATCCCAGGAACCGCCGAAGGCGATCCCTTGCATCATCCGAAACAGGGCCAGCAGCACGATGGCATGGCCGCCGAGTTGTTCATAACCGGGCAGGAAGGCAATGCCCGCAGTGGCTGTGCCGAGAAGGAAGAGGGCGGTGGTGAGTTTGATGCCGCGGCCCCACTGTCGCTGGATCCACATGAACAGGGCGGTACCAAAGGGCCGTGCCACAAAGGCCAGCGCAAACACCATGAAGGCATAGAGCATTCCTTGCAGCTGACCGGTAAACGGGAAGAACAGCTGAGGAAAGATCAGCACGGAGGCGATGCCGTAGACAAAAAAGTCGAAATACTCGGAGGTACGGCCGATGACCACACCCACGGCGATTTCGTTTGGGGCCACGGAGCTGTGGCCGGGTTTGCTCGGCATCGAAGCCGAAGAGGTCTGAGACATGTTTTGCGCTCTTCACCAGAGTTGTTGTTAGGGCTCGGAATAACGGTTTGCATGTTTTGAGCAATGTTGAGTGGGAAAACCGTTATTAAAAGGCTCCTTTGTGCATTGATTTCCATCAAGAATATTTAGACTTTAAGCCTATGGGACAAAATGTCCAATACCGGCTACTGATGCCCTTGGATAGAGTCCCGGCTACTTAAAAGCCAACCAGAAGATTCGCCAATGCAATTATTCAAATACTTGCGTGGAGCGTCGTTGACGTTGCTTGTCACCGCCTTGCTTGCGGGTTGCGACGCAGTCGTGATGTCCCCCTCTGGTGACGTGGCCGTGCAACAACGGGATCTGCTTGTGTGGGCCACGGTCTTGATGCTGCTTGTCATTGTGCCGGTGATCGTGCTGACGCTGTGGTTTGCTTGGCATTACCGGGAAGCCAACACGAAAGCCAACTACAAACCCGATTGGAACCATTCCACCGTGCTGGAACTGGTGATCTGGTCTGTTCCCCTCATGATTATCATCGCGCTGGGCGCCATGACCTGGGTGAGTACCCATAAGTTAGACCCCTACCGTCCGCTGGACCGCATTGATGCGCACACACCGGTGCCGGCGACGCTGGAGCCGCTCACCGTGGAAGTGGTGGCGCTGGATTGGAAGTGGTTGTTTATCTATCCGGAGCAGGGAATTGCCACCGTCAATGAATTGGCGGCGCCGGTGAATCATCCTATTCGCTTCAAGATTACCGCCTCTACCATGATGAATTCTTTCTTTATTCCGGCCATGGCCGGGCAGATCTATGCCATGGCAGGCATGGAAACAAAGCTACACGGGGTGATCAACGAGCCGGGTGTCTATAAAGGCTTTTCGGCTAACTACAGTGGCGCGGGTTACTCACAGATGAAGTTTGATTTCCACGGGTTAAGCGAAGAGGACTTCGATGACTGGGTGGCGAAGGTGAAGGCCAGCGAGGGAAATCTGAGCCGTGATGAATACCTGCAACTGGAAGCGCCGAGTATTGATGAACCGGTGAGCTATTACGGTGAAGTGGATCCAACACTTTACTACGGCATTTTTAATCGCTGTGTAGAGCCAGGCCAAGTCTGTATGGAAGACATGATGTACCACGCAGGGATGAATAAGCATGCAGGGCATCACGCTGATGCCAAGGCTAACCATGAAGGTCATCAAGATCACGAAGGTAATGCCGGCCACCCGCACCATGGAGGCCACCATGAATAAATTTTTCCTGATCGCAAACGCAGTAGGTGCCGCCCATGTTTGAGAACCTGGATCTGATCAAACTGATCTTTGGTCGCCTTACCTGGGAGGCAATCCCCTTCCATGATCCGATCATCCTCAGCACCTTTGCCATGGTGGCGCTGGGGGGAGTCGCGGTGCTGGCGGCGCTGACGCGCTATAAGCTGTGGGGCTACCTGTGGAATGAATGGTTCACTACCATCGACCACAAGAAAATCGGCATCATGTACATCATCCTTGGCTTGGTAATGCTGCTGCGCGGCTTCGCTGATGCGATCATGATGCGCCTTCATCAAGCGATGGCCTTTGGTGATGCCACCGGCTATCTGCCGCCTCACCACTACGATCAGATCTTCACCGCCCATGGCGTGATCATGATTTTTTTCGTGGCCATGCCACTGGTGACCGGGATCATGAATTATCTGATTCCGTTGCAAATCGGCACCCGCGATGTGGCTTTCCCGTTTCTGAATAATTTCAGTTTTTGGATGACTACCGGTGGTGCTGTACTGCTGATGGTGTCTCTGTTTGTGGGTGAGTTTGCTAAGACGGGTTGGCTGGCCTATCCGCCGTTATCGGGCATTTTGCAGAGCCCTGGGGTGGGGGTGGACTACTACATCTGGGCGTTGCAGATTGCCGGGGTGGGGACGCTGTTATCCGGGGTTAACCTGTTGGTGACCATCGTCAAGATGCGGGCCCCGGGCATGAGCCTGATGAAGATGCCGGTGTTCACCTGGACCTCCCTGTGCACCAATATCTTGATTGTGGCGGCGTTCCCGGTACTCACTGCAGTGCTGGCCATGCTGTCGATGGATCGCTACCTGGACACGGCTTTCTTCACCAATGATCTTGGTGGCAACGCCATGATGTATGTGAATTTGATCTGGATCTGGGGGCACCCCGAGGTGTACATCCTGATTTTGCCGGTGTTCGGTATTTTCTCGGAGATCGTGTCTACCTATAGCCGCAAGCCGCTGTTCGGTTACACCTCTATGGTTTATGCGACCGTGGTAATTACCGTGCTGTCGTACTTGGTGTGGCTGCACCATTTCTTCACCATGGGGTCGGGGGCCAGTGTGAATTCGTTCTTCGGTATTACCACGATGATTATCTCGATACCGACCGGTGCGAAGATATTCAACTGGTTGTTCACCATGTTCCGTGGCCGGATCAGGTTCGACGTGCCCATGCTATGGACCTTGGGCTTTATGGTGACCTTTGTTATTGGTGGCATGACTGGGGTGCTGCTGGCGGTGCCGCCGGTGGATTTCGTGCTGCATAACAGCCTGTTTCTGATTGCCCACTTCCATAACGTGATTATTGGCGGGGTGCTGTTCGGCCTGTTCGCGGGTATCACTTATTGGTTCCCCAAAGCCACCGGTTACAAGCTGGATGAATTCTGGGGCAAGATGTCCTTCTGGTTCTGGCTGATTGGTTTCTACTTCGCCTTTATGCCGTTGTACGTACTCGGTTTGATGGGCGTAACCCGTCGTGTCAGCCACTTTGAAGATATGTCCTTGCAGATCTGGTTTCAGATAGCCGCCTTTGGTGCAGTGTTGATCGCCGTGGGGATCGCGTCTTTCATCATTCAGCTGGTGGTGAGCTTTATGCGCCGCGAGTCACTCAAGGACGAAACCGGAGATCCATGGGATGGCCGCACCCTAGAGTGGTCCACCTCGTCACCACCCCCTCCCTACAACTTTGCGTTCACTCCGCGAGTGCATCAGTTAGACGCTTGGTGGCAGATGAAACAGCATGGCTTCCAGCGTCCTGAGTCCGGCTTTATTGCGATTCATATGCCCAAGGGCACCTGGGCGGGCATTGTGCTCTCGGGTATCAGTGTTGCCATCGGCTTTGCCATGATTTGGCACATGTGGCTGCTGGCTGGCGTATCTTTTGTGGCGCTGATCGGCACAGTGATCTATCACACCTTCAATTACGACCGGGAGTACTACATTCCGGCGGAAGAAGTAGAGCGGATTGAAGCAGAACGTACTCGGGTGCTTGCCAATGTCTGATAACACCATGACGGCTAACGCGAACAGCACGCACGATGGCCAGCTGGAGTTTCTGGTAAAGGGGGATCATCACCCCCAGAACGGAACCTTGCTGGGTTTCTGGATCTACCTGATGAGCGACTGTCTGATCTTCGCTTGTCTGTTTGCGACCTACGGGGTGCTCAGCCGCAGCTATGCGGGTGGGCCCACAGGCATGGAGCTGTTTGACCTGAGCCTGATTGCCGTCAATACCTCATTGTTATTGGTATCGTCTATCACCTATGGCTTCGCCATGCTGCAGATGCAGGCAAACAGGGTGAAGGGCACCATGTTCTGGTTGGCCGTTACCGGCCTGCTGGGCTTGGGCTTTTTAAGCTTGGAATTGTATGAGTTCCATCATCTGATCCACGTGGGTGCCGGCCCGCAAACCAGTGGTTTCTGGACGGCCTTCTTTGCGTTGGTGGGCACTCACGGTTTGCATGTGTTCTTCGGCATCGTGTGGTTGGTGACGCTGTTGTTCCAGCTGAAAAAACACGGCCTGATTCAGGAAAACAAGCGCCGGGTGTTCTGCCTGTCCATGTTCTGGCACTTCCTGGACGTGGTTTGGGTTGGCGTGTTCACTTACGTTTATCTGATGGGAGTGCTGCCATGAGCGAGCATACACACGATCATGATCATAACGACGCGGACATTCCCCACGTTTCCTTGAAGGAATATGCCACCGGGTTTGTGCTGGCGGTAATTCTTACGGTGATTCCGTTCTGGTTGGTGATGGGCGGCGTATTTGAAAGCTCTGCCACCACGGTGATGGTGATTTTGGGTTTTGCGTTAGTGCAGATTGTGGTGCATATGGTGTTCTTCCTGCACATGAACTTCCATTCGGAAGGGGGCTGGAACATGCTGGCGCTGATGTTTACGTTGATTCTGGTATTTATTACCTTGGCCGGTTCACTGTGGGTAATGCATAACCTGAATGTAAACATGATGCCCGGGATGATGGAGGGGGCGTCTCTGCATTCCCCCTTGCATGCTCAGGCATGCTGACCCGAGGGCGCAATAGGCACTTCCGACCACGCTGAGCAAGCAAGGGGGCATGCACGCCCCGGTCGCAACACCTCACACGCACTCATGCGTAGGGCGGAGATCGGCGTTGCCGGTCTCCGTCTTTTTCTCCCCTCCACGTTTGAAGAGGCATGACCATGGCTCGCCGGCGTATTCATTCTTTCCTGTTTCTGCTGTTAACCGCGGTGGCCTTCGTTGGGTTTGTGGCGTTGGGTGTTTGGCAGGTGAAGCGGCTGGCCTGGAAGGAAGATTTGATCGCTCGCGTGGACACTCGGGTGCACGCCGAAGCGATGCTCGCCCCGTCGCAACATGACTGGCCCACTGTCAGTGAGGACACCCATGAATATCTTCATGTTAGTGTCCGTGGCCGATATCAGCCCCAGGCTGTTGCGTTGGTGTCGGCAGCCACCGAAGCGGGGCAAGGCTACTGGCTGATGGCACCGTTACAGCGTGCCGATGGTAGCTGGGTGTATGTGAACCAGGGGTTTGTACCCCAGCAGCAACGCCAGGCTGCACAATCGGGTGAATATACGCCGGCTGAGCTGGTCACTGTCACCGGGCTGTTGCGCCTTAGCCATCCGGGCGGGGGCGTATTGCGAGATAATGTGCCTGACGAGAATCGCTGGTACTCACGGGATGTGAAGGCCATGGCCGAGCGGAATGGTTTGTCTCCGGTGGCTCCCTATTTTATCGATGCGCAAGCCGATGACAGTGAGCTACCCGTGGGGGGGCTTACCGTCATTCATTTCCGTAATAATCATCTAGTCTACGCCATCACTTGGTTTGCCCTTGCCTTCGGCATGGTGCTGGCGGCCTGGCTGGTGCTACGGGATTCACCCCGAACGCGCTAAACTGGGGCTATGGAAATCATGTCATCGTCCTCACCCTCTAAGACTCCTCCATCGGGATCGTTATTTTCTGCACTGCGCCGCAGTAGCGACGACCTGACCGGCCGCAAGAACCTGCAGTTACTGATACAGCTGCGCTGGATTGCCATGTTTGGCCAGTTCGCCACTATTTTGGTGGTTAATTACGGCTTTGATATTGAGCTACCCGTGGCGCAAATGCTGATGGTGCTGTTTGGTCTGCTGTTGCTCAATGCGGTCAGTTTGTTGCGAATGAGGCTGCCAAAGAGCATTGGCAATACCGAGTTATTCCTTTCCCTGCTGATTGATGTGGCCACGCTGACCATGCTGTTGGCGTTGAGCGGCGGTGCTTCGAACCCGTTTGTGTTTCTGTATTTACTGCAAGTGATTCTGGGTGCGGTGTTGCTGGAGGTGTGGTCTACCTGGGTGATTCTGGTGACCACCACATTGTGCTTCGGCTGGCTGGCCTGGTATGGCCACCCATTGCCTATGCCGTTGGATCATTCCGAAGGGCTATTCAGTCTTTATATCGAAGGCATGTTTATCTGTTTTGTGCTCAATGGTGTGCTGCTAGTGGTTTTCATTAACCGTATTACCCGTAATCGACGTCAGCGTGACGAGCATCTGGCACAGTTGCGCCAGCGAGCAGCAGAAGAAGAGCACATTGTGCGTATGGGGTTGTTGGCTTCCGGCGCGGCCCACGAGCTGGGAACGCCGCTGGCGACCCTGTCCGTGATTCTGGGTGACTGGAGGCACATGGAGCCGTTCAAATCCAATGGTGATTTGGCCCAGGAAATTACTGAGATGCAGACACAGGTACTTCGCTGCAAATCTATTGTTAGCGGTATCTTGTTATCGGCGGGCGAGGCACGGGGGGAATCTTCAGAAGGAACTACGGTACGCGCGTTTCTGGATGATTTGGTGGACGAGTGGCGCGAAACGCGCCCGGTGAAAGATTTTTCTTATAGCAATGAGTTTGGGGAAGACCTGAGTATCGTGTCCGACTCAGCCCTCCGGCAGAGCATTCATAATGTATTGGATAACGCACTGGAAGCCTCGCCACATTGGGTGCGGCTGAGTGTGTACCGTGAAGGTAAAACCCTGCTGGTGTCGGTGGCAGACCGGGGGCCGGGCTTCGCACAGGAAATGCTCGACAATCTTGGTCGCCCCTATCAGTCCAGCAAGGGGCGACCGGGCAGTGGCCTTGGGCTGTTTTTAGTGATGAATGTACTGCGCACGTTAGGGGGGAATCTGAAAGCGAGTAATTTGGTGCAGGGCGGCGCATTAGTAACGTTGTCTTTGCCACTTTCCGTGGTCGCCCTGAAACAGGAAAGAGGAGAAACCAACGGTGACTGATACGTTGCAGGACGAAAAACTGCTATTGATTGTAGAAGATGATGACGCCTTTGCTCGCACCTTGACCCGTTCGTTCGAGAGGCGAGGATATCGAGTTATTCATGCGGATAGCTTGGAGTCGATGCAGGCTTTGCTAAAAAGCCATGAGCCTGGTTTTGCCGTAGTCGACCTGAAGCTTAAGGGTGACTCGTCTGGATTGGCCTGCGTGCAGGCGTTGCACGAGCATGCTGAAGACATGCTGATTGTGGTGCTTACAGGCTATGCCAGTATTGCTACGGCAGTGGAAGCGGTGAAGCTGGGAGCCTGCCATTACCTAGCGAAGCCCTCCAATACGGATGATATTGAAGAGGCCTTCAGCCGGGCGGAGGGTAATGCCGAGGTGTCCCTTACCGCACGTGCCACTAATCTCAAGACTCTGGAGTGGGAGCGCATCCACGAAACGCTGGCGCAAACGGGGTTTAATATCTCAGAAACCGCCCGCCGCCTTGGTATGCACCGTCGCACTTTGGCCCGCAAGCTGGAAAAACAGCGGGTTAAGTGAACACTGCCAACATCAATGGCCGAGCCCACGTTCTCAGATCAGTGTGGAGGCCATGCTTTGCCATCAGCCCCATCTACGTTAGCCGATTTAATGAAGCTCTTCCGGCGGAGGGGTGTAGCGGTGGGGAGGTAACTCGACCCGCTGAGTGACGCCACCCTGCACTACGGTGCGGCCTTCGTAACGTTCCCCGCCGGTGACGGTAAATTCGAACCGATAGATGCGGGTGATGCGTCTTTTGCCGTGGTTATCTTTGCTCAGGGTGAGCTTTTCCAGGCCAACGCTTTCGTCTAGAAATTCCAGTTTTTGTCGCTCACAAAAGCGTCGGGTCGCGACCAACGCCCGCTCACGGATGCCGTGGGAACGCCAGAACAATGCGCCGATCATGACCAGCGCGGTGATTAATAACACATCAGACAGATCCAGGTTCACCGGTGTGCCCCCGGCAGGCCGCCAAACAGGGCCTGCCACTGAGCCTCGTTAAGGCCATTGAGTGTTGCCATGTTCCGTTCGGGAATCTGTTCCGGATTCGGGTAGCTGGCGAGCCCTTTGTCCAAACTGGCTTCGCGTAGGATGTGTAGAATCGGGTAGGGTGCCCGGTTGGTGTAGTTCTCCGGGTCGTCGGCAGTGGTATCGGCGAATTGGTAAGCGGGGTGAAAGCTGGCGATTTGATAGGTGCCTTCCCAGCCTTGCTGTTCTAGCAGGCCATCGGCTAGATCTAATACGTCATTGTAGTCGAGAAAATCGTCTAACTGGTCGGTAATGATCAACAGCGTGGTGTCCACTTCTTCTGCAGATACGCGATCCATGTGGTCCAGTTCTTCGTGCAGATCCCCCAGCAAGGTTTCCACATTACGGCTATCGCTAACGGCAAAGCGTACCTGCCCGGCGGTGAAGGGCTTGCGCGCAAAAGGGCACAGGTTCAAGCCGATGACCACCTCTTCGAGCCATTGGCGGGTCTGGTTGATCGGGCAGGTTTTTTCCATGTCGTTAATCCGGTATTTCAATATTATCGCCAACGCGAACCACGCCGCTGGATAGAATTTCACAGCGCAGGCCGCCACGGCCCAGTAGGGCGTTGATCACTTGTTTAGGCGTTAGATCGCCTGCTAGCAGCTGACCGACTACAGAGCAGGGTTCGCAAAGCTCAATGCCGCGCAAGCGGATGTTGCCGAGCTGAAATTCACGCCCTTCCAATGCATTGAGGTCAACCCCTTTGGTCAATACGTTACGCCGCAGGGTTGATGGAACAACCTGTTGCTGATATTCGCGGTTGAAGCTGTCGATGGCCTCTGATTCGATCAGGGTGATTTGTTCTTCTGGTTTGGCATTGCGTCGATAGTGGCGGTCGCCAACGATGCCACAACCCGCACGCAGCTGTACCGCAGGCTGATTTTCCACCGGGCCACGGGACTGGCTGGCGGTGTAAAGGGCGAGGATTCTCATGGAACTCCTGGGCTGACGCCTAAGGCCGGTCGCTGAAGTACGCACATCGCACATATTGACGCGCCAGTTTAGCAGTTTCTTCCGAGTTTTCAGCGTCTAGCCTCTGGCGTCCTCATTAGCTAGAATCCACATCAATACTAATGATTGAGAAAGGACGTCCCTTGGACTGTGCCCTGAGCGACAATCCGCTTTTCCTCCTCACACCTGCTCGCTGGCGATGGTGATGCTCTCCCTGTGTCTGTACTGACACGTCTTTTGATTATTTTTCCTCTACAATTATTGCTCTAGATCGCGGTCCGCCTAAGTGCTGGGCCGTAGCGAAATGCTAAGGACAATTATGTCACCACAAGAACTGGATCGTTTTGCCCAGCAGGGCTATACCCGGGTGCCCGTGGTTCGCGAAGTATTGGCGGATTTGGATACGCCGCTGTCGGCCTATCGTAAGCTGGCGTCTGGCCCCTACACCTACCTGTTTGAATCGGTGCAGGGGGGCGAACGGTGGGGCCGGTATTCCATTATTGGCCTGCCGGCCACCGAGGTGGTGCGGATTACTGGTCAGCAGGTGCAGGTCGATGGCCCAGAGGGGCGTCAGCATTACGAAGTGGCTGATCCTATTGCTTGGGTGGAAGAGTATCGAAAAGCCTATCGTAGCCCAGACTTGGAGGGCTTGCCCCGTTTTAATGGCGGCCTGGTGGGGTATTTCGGTTACGACAGCGTGCGGTATTTCGAGCCACGCTTGGGGCCGGCACCTGGCGAGGATGTGCTAGGGGTTCCGGATATCCTGCTGATGCGGTCCGAGGAGGTGGTGGTCTTCGATAACCTGCGCGGGGCGCTGTTCCTGGTGGTGCATGTGGACCCGAAAGAAGACGGGGTACTGATGCGCGCCGAGCAGCGGCTAGAGGCGTTGGAAAGCCAGCTGCGCGCTCCCTTGTCGGAGCCGGCACATACCGTTTACGGCGAGCCTGTGGACGAAAACGATTTCCACCATGAATTTCCGCAAGACGCTTTCAAGGCGGGTGTGGAAACCATCCGCGAGTACATCCTGGCGGGGGACGTGATGCAGGTGGTGCCGTCCCAGCGCATGAGTTGTCCGTTTCAGGCGCCGGCGCTGGATTTGTATCGTGCCCTGCGTTACCTGAATCCGTCGCCTTACATGTTCTATCTGGATCTGGACGATTTTCATATCGCCGGCTCTTCGCCGGAAATTCTGGCTCGCGCTGAGCAGGGGCGAACGACGGTGCGGCCACTGGCGGGCACGCGCAAACGCGGTGCCAATGAAGCGGAAGATTTGGCGCTGGAAAAAGACTTGCTGGCGGACCCGAAGGAAATTGCCGAGCACCTGATGCTGATTGATTTGGGGCGCAACGATATTGGCCGTGTTTCTAAGGCGGGCAAGGTGGAGGTTTCCGACCAGATGGTCGTGGAGCGTTATTCCCACGTGATGCATATTGTGTCCAATGTGGACGGCGAGCTACGCGAAGATTTGGGGCCGCTGGATGTGCTGCGTGCCACCTTCCCGGCGGGCACCCTGAGCGGTGCGCCGAAGATCCGCGCTATGGAAATCATTGACGAACTGGAGCCCACCAAGCGCGGCGTCTACGGGGGCGCAGTGGGGTATATCGGTTTTAACGGCGATATGGACACGGCTATCGCTATCCGTACTGCAGTGATCAAGGATCAACGCCTGTACGTGCAGGCTGGGGCAGGGATTGTGGCCGACTCCGTGCCGCAGTCTGAATGGGACGAGACCATGAATAAAGCTCGGGCAGTATTCCGAGCGGTAAACATGGCATTGGGTGGTCTCAACCTGGCAGACGGAGGACAGTAATAATGCGCGTGCTGATGATCGATAATTACGACAGTTTTACCTACAACCTGGTGCAGTACCTACAGGAGCTGGGTGCTGAGGTGCTGGTGCACCGCAACGACCAGATTAGCCTGGAAGAGATTGAACAGCTGAACCCTGATCGGTTGATGATTTCCCCTGGCCCTTGTACCCCCAATGAAGCGGGTATCTCCCTCGCAGCGATTAAGCACTTTGCTGGCAAGCTGCCGATTCTTGGTGTGTGTTTGGGGCATCAGGCGATTGGGCAAGCGTTTGGGGGCCAGGTCATTCGGGCCCGCCAAGTGATGCATGGTAAAACCTCGCCGATTTACCACAATGGTGAGGGCGTGTTCCGTGATTTGCCATCGCCCTATACGGCAACTCGCTACCATTCTCTGGTGGTGGAAAAAGACAGCCTTCCGGATTGTTTGGAAATGACGGCCTGGACTCTGAAAGACGATGGCAGCGTCGATGAAATCATGGGTATGCGTCACAAGACGCTGCCGATTGAAGGGGTGCAATATCACCCTGAGTCTATTTTGAGTGAGCACGGTCATGCCCTGCTTGAGAATTTTTTAAAGCTGGATGAGCAGGGGGAAGGGGCATGAATATTCCGCAAGCGCTGGCCAAAGTGGTCGATAATATTGATTTGAGCATCGAGGAAATGCGCGATGTGATGGGCCAGGTGATGACCGGTGGCGCCACCGATGCACAGATTGGTGCACTGATGGTCGGCCTGCGGATGAAAAGCGAATCTCTGGATGAAATCACTGGCGCCGTTATGGTTATGCGCGAGCTGGTTACCGGGGTGACGGTGGAGAACCGTCAGTATCTGGTGGACATCGTCGGTACCGGCGGCGATGGCGCCAATTTGTTCAATGTGTCCACCGCCAGTAGTTTTGTGGCCGCGGCCGCCGGTGCCCATGTGGCCAAGCACGGGGGCCGTTCGGTGAGCTCGCAAAGTGGTTCCGCTGATCTGTTGGAAACGGCGGGTATTGCGCTGGACCTAAGCCCGGCACAGATTGGCCAATGTGTGGATAATGTTGGTGTCGGCTTCATGTTTGCGCCGAACCATCACAAGGCTATGAAGTATGCCGTGGAGCCGCGCAAGGAGCTGGGTATGCGCACCCTGTTTAATATTCTCGGTCCGATGACCAACCCGGCCGGGGTTCAGCGCTTGGTGATGGGTGTATTCTCGGAAAAGCTGTGTCGTCCGCTGGCGGAAGTCATGGGGCGCCTGGGTGGCGAGCACATCATGGTGGTGCACAGTAAAGACGGCCTGGATGAGATCAGCCTGGCGGCACGTACTCATGTGGCGGAGTTCAGGGATGGTGAGGTGAAAGAGTACGACCTGACACCGGAAGATCTTGGGCTGGAATCCGATTCCCTGGTCGGCCTTGATGTAACTGACTCAAAAGCGTCTTTGGCGCTGATCAAAGATGCGTTTGGCAAGCGCACCACAGAAGCCGCTTGCAAGGCTGCAGACATGATTGCCCTGAACGCGGGGGCGGCCATTTATGTCAGTGGTATTACTCGCACTCACAAGGAAGGGGTCAGCATGGCGGAAGACCTGATCCACAATGGAGAAGCGGCAGAACGCATGCGCGAGCTGGCCCAGTTCAGCACGGCCCTCAAGGTTGGCGACGAATCCCATTAAGGAGCGAGGTTATGAGCACAGGCACCATTCTCGATAAGATTATCGCCCGCAAGCAGGAGGAGATTGCCATTGGCAAGAACCATTATACGCTGGGTGATCTACAGTCCATGGCAGACAACCAGCGCAAGGCACGAGGGTTTATTTCCAGCCTATTCGGCCGGGTGAAGGAGCATCAGCCAGCGGTGATTGCGGAGATCAAAAAGGCCTCTCCCAGCAAGGGCGTGATCCGAAATGATTTTGATCCGGTATCCATTGCCCGCAGCTACGAAGCTAACGGTGCGGCTTGTCTGTCGGTACTTACTGACAAGGATTTTTTCCAGGGCGATGAACATTACTTACGTGCAGCTCGTAACGCGGTAAACCTGCCGGTGTTGCGCAAGGATTTCATGATTGATCCGTGGCAGATTTTTGAGTCCCGAGCCATGGGGGCAGATGCGGTGTTGTTGATTGCGGCAGCGCTGTCCGATGCGCAGATGGATGAGTTATATCATGCTGCTCAACAGGCCGGATGCGACGTGTTAGTGGAAGTGCACACGGAAGAGGAATTGCAGCGGGCGATAGCGTTGAACGCAGAGCTCATCGGCATCAACAACCGTAATCTGCATACCTTCGAGACCAGCCTGAATACTACGTTGACTCTGGCTCAACAGGTGCCGGGTGACCGTATGGTGGTGACTGAAAGTGGAATCCACTCCAGTGCAGACGTGAAGCTGATGCGTAACAACGGCATCCATAGTTTCCTGGTCGGCGAAGCCTTTATGCGTGCCGATGACCCGGGGGCTGAACTCAAGAAACTGTTCTTCTGATTTATAGGCCTCGTCGTTTCAATTGAGTGTTGTTGGGCAGTGCAAGCCGGTAGGCGGTGGTTAGCTTGAGGTATTGTTTTTAGCGTCCACGTTTTCAGGCTTTCTGTGCCCTCGGGTAAAATTATCTGCCTGCGCAGGTACGTTCAGCCCGTGTTGAACAGGCAAGAGATGAAAACGAAAGAGGCCGCGCTAATGGTTGGGCGCGGCCTCTTTGCGGTGAATTGGCAGAACATCCATTCGCGTTTGAACGTGTAGCTTACCTAGTACCGTACACCACCATGGTTTTGCCTTTTACGGAGACCAAGCCCTGTTCTTCTAGGTTTTTGAGTACCCGGCCTACCATTTCCCGGGAGCAACCGACGATGCGACCGATTTCCTGGCGAGTGATTTTGATCTGCATGCCGTCTGGGTGTGTCATTGCATCGGGTTGTTTACATAGGTCTAGCAGGGTGCCCGCGACACGGCCGGTGACATCCAGAAATGCCAGATCGCCCACTTTGCGAGTGGTGGCGCGTAGGCGGCCCGCAATTTGGGCGGATACGGTGAACAGGATATCTGCGTCTTCACGTGCCAACTGCCGAAATTTTGGGTAACTAACTTCGGCAACTTCACATTCTGTCTTGGCTTTTACCCAAGCAGAGCGGGAGGGGTCGTTTTCAAATAGACCCATTTCACCGAAGAAATCCCCTTCATTAAGGTATGCCATGATCATCTCGCGACCATCGTCGTCCTCGATCATTACCGTCACAGAGCCTTTGAGGATGTAATACAGCGCATCCGATTCATCACCAGCATAGATGATGGTGCTCTTCGCCGGGTACTTGCGGCGGTGGCACTGGGCCAAAAAGTGGTCCAGATTTGGGATGATTTTGTTGCCGTTCATCATGGGCGCTCAGTCTTTGAAACCAGAAAAATGTCTTAGTTATAAGCCTATGGATACTGCCTGTTTTTATGAGTTATGCCAAGAGGACAGGTTCTTTATCGTGGTTTTCACATGGTTAATGGGAACCAAGTTATTATTAAACAACGTTTTTTCTCTATATACGCCAATTTCCTGGGGGGGGTAAAAATAGAGAAAATATTCCCAATAGTCTGCTCTGAAAAGGGTGGCGTGAGGCCCGCGCTATGGTACTCTGCGCCCCCTTCAAAGGCGGGCGCACTCAGGCTTTCGGTTTGTGTTCGGGATGGGGTGACATACTAGGAGAGCGCCATGAAAGCAGTGGTTAAATGGCAGGGTGAAGCTTGCTATGAGGCGGAGACAGAAAGCGGCCATAAGGTGCTGATGGATGGTCCGCCGGATCATGGTGGTCAGAACCGCGGGCCGCGCCCCATGGAAACCTTGTTGTTGGGGGTGGGTGGTTGCTCCTCCTTTGATGTGATTCATATTCTTAAGAAGTCCCGTCAGGACGTGACCGACTGCCGGTGTGAATTAACCGCAGAGCGTGCTGACGATGTCCCGGCGGTGTTTAGCAAGATCCACCTGCATTTTATTGTCAGCGGTAACAGCTTGAAGGAAGCCCATGTGAAAAGGGCGGTCGAGCTGTCGGCAGAAAAATATTGTTCTGCCAGCATTATGCTGACTCGCGGTGGTGTTGAGATCACCCATAGTTATACCATTGAAGGCTGAGGCGGCCTGCAGGCGTTTCGGTAATGGCAATATGCCGGCCAGGCCGGTGATTGTGGTGACATCCTTTGGGATGTTGCAAACAAGGTAGCCGCTAGGGTTGCGGTGGTGTGTTTGTCTTAACGTGGCGATGAAACGCCCATGGGGTAAGGCTGTGGTGAAAGATCCCAATCCCAAGATTACGGTTCACGGTTTCAATAACCTGACCAAATCCTTGAGTTTTAATATTTTTGATATCGCTTACGCAAAGACAGAACAGCACCGTCAGGAATATATCGAATATATTGACGAGCTGTATAACGCGGAGCGTCTCACCGAGATTCTCACCAACGTAACCAATATCATTGGCGCCAATATTTTGAATGTGGCTCGCCAGGATTATGAGCCTCAGGGTGCCAGTGTAACCATGCTGATTGCTGAGCATGAAACTCCACCTGTTGGGACCGACTGGGACGAAGAAGGGCCAGGGCCGTTGCCAGAGACGGTCGTTGCTCATCTGGATAAGAGCCATGTGACGGTACATACCTATCCTGAGTCGCACCCGGATAATGGCATCTCCACTTTTCGGGTCGATGTGGACGTGTCGACCTGTGGGGTAATCTCCCCGCTGCGTGCGTTGAACTACCTGATCCACAGTTTCGATTCCGATATTGTCACGGTGGATTACCGGGTGCGTGGAATGACTCGTGATCTGGATGGCACCAAGCACTACATTGATCACGATATTAATTCGATCCAGAACTTCCTGACTGAAGATACCCAGAACGCTTATCAGATGATCGACGTGAATGTGTATCAGGAAAATATCTTCCACACCAAGATGTTGCTGAAAGACTTCGATATTGATAACTACTTGTTTGGCGCCGGTAGGGATGAATTCGCACAAACCGAGTTAGACCAGATTGAAGAGCGGATGAAGACTGAGATGCTGGAGATTTTCTACAGCCGTAACTTGGGATAAGCCTGCAGCAAGCTTCCACGTAACACGCAGAATAAAAAAGCCGCGCCCGTACAGGGTGCGGCTTTTTTTGTTGCTGGACGCCGGCTACAGAGTGGTTAGAGCGTTGATTAGATCCTGTAGGTGGTGAATGTCATCACCTTACTCATTAGCGTCATGGCGTGGCGTACCGGTGAGGGGAGGTCGGCGCCGCCGGCGTCCTTAGCGGTGACCGCGTGCTTGAGTTCGTCGGTTTTCATTTGCTCAAGAATGGCGCGGGTGCGCAGGTCGCTTTCTGGCACCTGGTACAGGTGGGATTCCAGATGTTTGACTACTTGATTCTCTGTTTCGGTGACAAAGCCTAGGCTCCAGCGGTCGCCGATCAGGCCAGCGGTGGCACCCACTGCATAGCTCATGGCATAGAACAGCGGATTAAGCTTGCTGGGCACGCCGCCGAGCTCCTGAATGCGCTCTTCGCACCAGGCTAGATGGTCTTCCTCTTCCCGTGCGGATTCTTCCATGGCGTGGCGAATATGCGGCAGGCTGGCGGTACTGGCTTGGCCTTGATAGAGCGCCTGGGCGCAGACTTCTCCGGTATGGTTAATACGCATTAGCCCCAGCACGTGTCGGCGCTGGTCGCTGGGCAGGGTGCCGGCTTCCGGGGCGTCCGGCGCTGGAGCGGCATGGGCGGGCGTTCGCTCTGCCTGGGTGGTGCCAGGGGTCAGGGTTCGCAGGGCGTTATCAGCGCGGGCGAGTAGCTTGTCCAGAGGAGACAGTCGGCGTTCAGTCATGGCAAATTATCGCTGGCAGGCAAGCAAGCCAAAGGCTTGCAGCGTGAAAAGTGAGTGGCTCCTAGTGTAGCCTAAGAATGGCTGAATTGAAGCACCCTACCGACTAGACAACATAACAAGGGCCTGTGTGCCAGCGTATTGCGTGAAGCGTGCAAGCAATAATGCATGAGTGACCTGAATGACCTGAAGATGCTGTTGGAGTCCCGCTATCCCATTGTGGTGATTGAAACCTGGGAAGAGCTGCGGGCGCTGGATTTGATTCGTCGCTTGGGCATGCGTGAGGGCCGACCAGTGTTTGCCTGGAATGCGGTGGATGGCTTACGCAGGCTGGAGTTGGAACAGAGCCCCAGCCAAAAACACACCATTGAGCCCGATGCCATGCTGGGACAGATTCGCGCTACTAACGAACCGGGCATCTATGCGCTGTGTGATTTGCATCCCTATCTGGATGGGGAGCCAAAGCCTATACGCTTAATCAAGGAAATCGCGCTTCATCATGAGCGTTTACACCACACCTTGGTGCTGGTTAGCCACGAATTCACCATCCCGCCTGAGTTACGCCGCTACTGTACGCGTTTTAATTTGTCTATGCCGGATGAAAAGCAGCTGGAGCATATTGTTCAGGATGAAGCGCGCCGCTTCAAAAAGGAACGCGGCGAGCGGGTTCGTGCTGACAGAGCTTCATTGGAGCGTTTGGTGCGCAATTTACGTGGGTTGAGCGTGGAGGATGCTCGCAAACTGGCCCGTGGGGCTATTATCCATGATGGGGCTATCACCGAGGAAGACTTGCCGGAGGTGAATAAGGCCAAGTTTGCACTAATGGAAATGGACGGGGTGCTTAGCTATGAATACGACACCGACAGCTTTGCCAATGTGGGTGGGCTGCAGGGCCTGAAAGATTGGTTGGGCAAGCGCGAAGGCGCCTTTCAGGATGGTCAGGGCCAAGCTATCGACTCGCCCCGTGGGGTGATGCTGGTAGGTGTGCAGGGTGGTGGTAAAAGCTTGGCCGCCAAGTCGGTGGCGGGGCTTTGGGGCTTACCATTGTTGCGGTTGGATATGGGCGCCATATACAACAAATTTTTCGGTGAGTCCGAGCGCAATGTGCGTGAGGCGTTGGCGATGGCGGAAACTATGTCGCCTTGTGTGTTGTGGATAGACGAAATCGAGAAGGGCATTGCGGTAGGAGATAACGATGGGGGTACTTCGCGCCGGGTGTTGGGCACGTTGTTAACGTGGATGGCAGAAAACCGCAGCAAAGTCTTTATGGTGGCGACGGCTAACGATATTGAACGGTTGCCTCCAGAGCTTATTCGCAAGGGTCGACTGGACGAAATTTTCTTTGTTGATTTGCCTTCCTGTGAGGTGCGCAAAGATATTTTCTGCATCCACTTGAACAAACGTGGGCAGCAGACCAATGCCTTCGATTTGTCCCGTCTAGCTCAGTGCAGCGATGGTTTTACTGGTGCCGAGATCGAGCAAGCGGTGGTGGCCGGGTTATACAGTGCAGGGGCGGCAAATCAGCCCCTGGATCAGGCCTTGCTGGAAGCGGAGCTGGCGGCCACGGTGCCGTTGTCGGTAACCATGGCGGAATCGCTGGGCCGTCTGCGGCAATGGTGTCAGGGGCGAGCAGTCAGTGCCGGGGGGTGACTCGGGGTTGATGGCTTTGAGCCTAGGATTTCATCCATTGGTCTGCTCAGTTGTGTGTGCTGCGTTGGAGGGTTGCTGAGCTGTCTCCGGAGGGGCGGATTGGGTAAAACGCACGAGGGTATTGCGTAATACGTTTAGCTCCACGGGCTTGGGTAGGTGGGCGTTCATGCCGGCGGCTAGGCTGCGGTCCTTGTGCTCACGCAGAATGTGTGCGGTTAACGCCACAATCGGTACCGCCGGAAGGTCTTGTTTCTGTTCGTGCTCGCGAATCATGCGAGTGGCTTCAAAGCCATCCATTTCCGGCATTTCGCAATCCATTAAAATGAGGTCGTAACGTGTCTTGCTAGCCAGCTCTAGCGCTTCCTTGCCGTTGGAGGCGATGTCTGCTTTCAGGCCTAATTTACCCAGCATGCCGCGAATCACTTTCTGGCTAAGGTAATGGTCCTCCGCCACCAGCAGTTTCAGCCCTGGATCCAGTTTGCGCTGAGGCTCGGGCTGCACGGCTGCGATCTGATGGCAAAGTCCAAGTTCTTCCGCCAGGGCCTGACGCAGCCGTGGGGCAGAAACCGGCTTTGATAGTACCCGGTGGATACCCACGTTGCGGGCCTGGGTGGCGGTGGGGGCATTGTTGATGCCGGTTAACATCACTAGCACGGTGGGATGCATGATGACCGGGTCTTCATGGATACGAGCAGCCAACTGCATGCCGTCGATGCCTGGCATGTGATGGTCGAGCACCACTACATCGTACGGCTCATTGATATTGGCCTGGGTTCGCAGTGAAGCCAGTGCTTCGCGGGGGTCGTGGCAGGCAGTGACACGCATGCCCCAGGACAGCGCATGGTGACGCAGTACCCGGGTCACGGTAATGGAATCGTCGACCACTAGAAGGCTGCGTCCGGCGAGGAGGGAGGTGTCCACGTTGGCGTTGGGGGTCGAGGTATTTTCCGCCGGCAGAGATACTACGAACCAATAGTGTACATCTCTATGATCTTGCAGAGTGCCCATGCGCCCGCCTAGCACTTCTATCAGCTGCTCGGCAATGGCCAGGCTCAGATGGCTGCTCTTGTTCTGCCTTTGGTTGTCGCGCAGTCGCTCCAGTGTTTCTTCGTTCATGGCGCTGCCGGTGAAGCCGAAGCGCACCCGATCTGCCTGGCCGGTGGGCTCCATGGAAACGTCGATAACCAGCTCTCCGGGGTAGCCGTGACGAATCAGGGCGCCCATTAAGTTGATGACGATCTGGCGAAGCCGCCCGGCATCCCCAATGACTCGGCTGGGCACGTTAGTATGAACATGGGTAATCAATTCGATCTGCTTTTCTTCGGCCCGCTCTTTGAATAAATCGATGGCTTCCATGATCAGATCGTGAATATCCAGTGCGCTATGGTTGATGTCTTTGCCACTGGTGGAAAGCTGGGAATGCTCAAGCACGTCATTGATGATGCGCAGCAGATTGTCGCCGGCATTCTGGATGGCGCTTACACATTCGCGCTGGTTGGGTGTTAGCGGGGTGTCAGCCAGAATCTCCGACATACCGAGAATACCGCTGAGAGGGGTGCGGACATCATGGCCGATCCGTGACAGGGTTTCCCGGCGGGTGGCATCCACGGTTTCCGCCACGGTTTGCGAGCGTTTTTGCTCGATATGAAGGAGCGCCTGATGGCGATGGCTGAGCCGTAAACCGACCTCCAGCGTCACCGCTTCTAGAATGGTGCTGGCCAGTAACCATTGCGGCAGTTCCGCACTGGTTTGCAGAATACCCAAGTAGGCCAGGCACACTAACATGACGGGGCCGCTGGCCAGTACGGTGGTAAGGAAAAATAACCCGCCATCATTTAATTCTCGCTGCCAACTGATATAGCCGAGAATCAGTAACAACAACACGGCTAAGCTAGCGATGACAAAGCTGGTACCAGCGGCCAGCCCAACCGGTAGTAACAGTGTTAGGGGGATCACGACCAGTGCTCCCCACTTCACTATTAGGGTGATGCGATGCAAAAGAGGGGCTATCTCGGACAGTTCGAAGAAGGAGCGTGCCACTCCAGTGGAGGCAAACAGGGCGATCATTTTCATAGAGAACAAAATGCGAGGCTGAACGGTGCTGTTCTCTGTCAGTGACTGGGGAAGGAATCCCGCCAGCACTAGGCTGATAGCGAGTACGCTGAGAATAAATACGCAATGATAAAAATAAGTTTGTTCACCACGCATGATGCCGGACATTAGATTGTAGATAGCGAGAATGAGTAAGGCGCCCGTTAAAATCATGTACACCGCGGTGGTAGCACTCTGTTGTTTTAGGTGGGCATTAATGTTGTTCAGGGTTAGACCATAGGTGAGGTATCCCTGTGGCTGCAGTTGTAGGTAGATCAGCTGCCGTTCGCCGGTAGGTAGGTGTAGTCGGTAGCCGGCATTTCGTCCGGGGATGCGTTGATCTTCGCCGGCCTGGGTGTAATGGCCGTTAGGGCCAGGAAAGAACACGCGGGCATCGGGGTTGCCTTTGAGGATTAGTGCGTAGTCTTGCCTGTTGCTCAGCTCATTCTGCAAGGCTACGCGTACCCACCATTTGCCATCACGAATCCCTAGCCGTTCAATGTAGCGTGTGGCGGGCTGGAAAAGATTGCTGGTCGACGGTTGGCTGATGGTGTCGATATCGCTGTTGCCGTCGGCGTCACGGTAATATTCGGAATAGATAGTAATGCGAGCCTGATCCGGTTCGCTATGAATCACAAAAGGGGGAGGCGCATCTGCTAAAACGCTATTGGTTATGCCGCATAACGCGAGGACTAATAGCCAGAATAGCGATTCAGGCTTGAATAGCCTTTGCATGGGTCTGTTGTTTTGCATCCGTCGGTTTTCCCCGGTCAAGCACATAGGCACTTAAGCCTGCTTCGGAGAGGATATAGGCTCCGAGCTCGCTACGTCGACCATCACCGCATACTACGTAGAAAAAATCCTTTTCTAAGTTCAAAGCTTCGCGGCGTAATTCATTGAGCGGTAGGTTGCGGGCGCCTGGAGTTCGGTCATGGCGAAACTCCATGGGCAAGCGGACATCCACCAAGATGCAGGCGGCTTCTGCCTCAAGCACCATGGTGTCCAGTTCGTCTTCGGTGAGGTGGCGAATCACCGAATCTTGCAGTATTGCTTGAAAGTCACTTTTCCCTAGGCACATCAGTACGCCATCGCTGGTCATGGTAATGGTGGCATTACGAGGGCTTTCACTGATCAAAGCATCCTCACCGAAGAAGCGACCGGCGGAGAGGGCGGCGAGAGTTTCCTGCTTGGCACCTTTGGTGCGGGTAACCATGGCTTTGCCCTGTTTGATCACGAACAGGGTGTCGCCGTGGTCGCCTTCTTTGACAATGACTTCACCTAGTTGAACTTCGCGTTCCTGGAATTTTACGAACAGGCTGTGAATCATGGCCGGTGGCACGGCTGAGAACAGTTCCGATGAAAGCAGCGCGTCCATCCAGTCCCGTTCATTTGCATCGTCCTCATCGTCCAGCATGGACTCGGCGGCTTGGGTCCACGTCATCAGCAGGTCGAGCTTGGTGCGGTCGATGGCATACAAAGTGGTGGCTTCGGCGGTTATCGCATTGATGGTGTGTTCGGCGTAGTTGTCGATAGCCAGGTAATTTTCATCGTCGTCGGCGGTAAAATGGCGTACCTGAAAACTGGCATTGGTGAGATCCAGCGAACCTTTAATCAGGAAGTAGGCCTTGTCGCTGCTTTGGCCGCGCTTGAACAGGAGCCGGCCAGGGGCAATCTTGATGACGCTGATTTGGCCCTGGATTTCATTGCGGTGGGATTCGCTCAGGCAGTCAAAAGGAATGAAATTCTCAAGACGTGACATATCCGCCGTTTGATTCGACATGGCAACCCCCGAAGGTGTGTTGATGGGTGAGCCGGAGCCGGCTCACCTTTAATTCTTAGTTGCCTGTACTTTATGCTTTTTCGCGGGCCACTGCACGGTAGCCAATGTCGGAACGATACTGGGCATTACGCCATGTGATCTGCTTCACACCCTCGTAGGCATTGGCCTGGGCTTCACCGACGGTGTCGCCGACACCGGTGATGCAGAGCACCCGCCCGCCACTGGTAACCACCTGGCCGTCTTGTTCGGCGGTCCCGGCGTGGAAGACCTTCACAGTATCAGAATCGGCCTGATCCAGCCCCTTGATGGCATCCCCCTTGTCGTAGCTATCCGGGTAGCCGCCAGCGGCCATTACCACACCTAGCGTGGGACGTGGATCCCATTGAATCTCGGCCTGATCCAGCTTACCTTCCAGCGCGGCCAGACATAGCGCAGCCAGGTCGGACTGCAGGCGCATCATGATGGGCTGAGTTTCCGGGTCGCCGAAGCGGCAATTGTATTCGATTACTTTGGGGGCACCGTCTGGGTTGATCATCAAGCCCGCGTAGAGGAAGCCGGTGTAGGGCATGCCTTCGGCGGCCATGCCTTCTACGGTGGGGGTGATGACTTCGTCCATGATGCGTTTGTAGACCGCGTCGGTGACCACCGGCGCCGGGGAGTAAGCGCCCATGCCGCCGGTGTTGGGGCCCGTGTCGCCGTCGCCGGCTCGCTTGTGATCCTGGCTGGTAGCCATGGGCAGAACGTTTTTGCCATCGACCATGACGATGAAGCTGGCCTCTTCGCCTTCGAGAAACTCTTCGACCACTACACGGTGGCCGGCATCGCCAAATTTGTTGCCGTCAAGCATGTCGCGTACGGCATCTTCCGCTTCCTGCAGAGTCATGGCGACGATCACACCTTTGCCTGCGGCCAGCCCATCGGCCTTGATCACGATAGGAGCGCCCTGTTCGCGCACGTAGGCCAGCGCTTCATCCATGTCAGTGAAGTTGCCGTAGGCGCCGGTGGGAATGTTCTGCCGGGCCAGAAAGTCTTTGGTGAAGGCTTTGGAGCCTTCCAGTTGTGCTGCAGCCTTGCTCGGACCGAAGCACTTCAGGCCATTTTCCTGGAAGGTGTCGACCAAACCCTCTACCAGTGGCGCTTCCGGGCCAACAATGGTCAGGTCGATGCTATTGTCTTTGGCAAAGGCCAGCAGCCCGGGTTGATCCAGTACGTCCAGGGCCACATTTTCGAGCTTGGCTTCGCGGGCGGTACCCGCGTTGCCGGGGGCAACGAAGACGGTTTCTACCTGCTCGGCTTGAGCCACTTTCCATGCCAGGGCATGCTCGCGGCCACCGCCGCCAATGATGAGTACCTTCATGGGGTGATCCATTTGCTATGAATGGTTAATCCTGATCGCGTGTCGTGATCGGCGACGAGCTTGACGCCAGAGGTCCAACGCGGGACCGGAGGGTCGCTTCATGCGTTGGACGTCTGGCGGCCAGCGTTAATGCCTGAAATGGCGCATGCCGGTGAAGACCATGGCCATGCCGGCTTCGTCGGCGGCGGCAATAACTTCTTCATCGCGAATCGAGCCGCCGGGCTGGATCACGCAGCTGATTCCTACCTTAGCCGCGTTGTCGATGCCATCGCGGAACGGGAAGAAAGCATCGGAGGCCATTACGGAGCCTTCCACTTGCAGGCCAGCATGTTCTGCTTTGATAGCCGCAATGCGCGCAGAGTTGACCCGGCTCATCTGGCCGGCGCCCACGCCTACGGTTTGACGATCTTTGGCGTAAACAATGGCATTGGATTTGACGAACTTAGCCACTTTCCAAGCGAAGATCAGGTCGTGCATTTCGGCTTCAGTGGGCGCGCGCTTGGTGACCACCTTCAATTCACCTTCGGTGATCATGCCGAGATCGCGATCTTGCACCAGTAGCCCGCCGTTGACGCGTTTGTAGTCCAGGCCAGAAGCCGCTACACCCTCCATTTCACCACACACCAGTACTCGCACATTCTTTTTGGCGGCGGTGATGGCCAGGGCTTCTTCTGTGGCGCTGGGGGCGATAATCACTTCGACAAACTGGCGATCAACGATGGCCTGGGCGGTGGCGGCATCCAGCTTGCGGTTGAAGGCGATGATGCCGCCGAAGGCGGATTCGGTATCGGTGGCGAAGGCCAGATCATAAGCTGTGGTAATGCCATCTAGGCTCACCGCCACCCCACAGGGGTTGGCGTGCTTGACGATTACACAGGCCGGCTTGGTGAAGCCTTTTACGCATTCCAGTGCGGCGTCGGTATCAGCGATGTTGTTGTAGCTTAGTTCTTTGCCCTGCAGCTGTTTCGCGGTGGCGATGGATGCCGGGGCCGGGTTGCGCTCGGTGTAGAAGGCCGCTTTCTGGTGCGGGTTCTCGCCATAACGCATGTTCTGGGTTTTTTCGAAGTTCAGGTTAATGGTACGCGGGAAGTCCAGATTGCTCATACCATCCTGTCCTTCGACTTTCTTGCCAAAGTAGTTGGCAATGGCACTGTCATAGGCGGCGGTGTGCTCGAACGCTTTGATGGCCAGGTCAAAACGCAAGTCATCAGACAGCGCGCCGTTGTTGGCGGCCATGTCGTCGAGTACGCGCTGGTAGTCGGCGGCATCAGTCACAATGCCAACGCTGGCATTGTTCTTGGCGGCAGAACGAACCATGGTCGGACCGCCAATGTCGATGTTCTCGATGGCGTCTTCCAGAGAGCAATCCGGGTTGGCCACGGTGGCCTCGAAGGGGTAAAGGTTGACCACCACCAGATCAATGGGGCTGATGTCGTTGTCGGCCATGACCTGTTCGTCCTGGCCGCGACGGCCAAGGATGCCGCCGTGCACTTTAGGGTGCAGGGTTTTTACCCGGCCGGCCATCATTTCCGGGAAACCGGTGTAGTCGGAGACTTCGCGTACGGCGATGCCGGCCTCCTGCAGTTTCTTGAAGGTCCCGCCTGTGGACAGCAGTTCCACGCCCTTGTCAGCTAGGGCCTGGGCGAATTCGACGATACCGGTTTTATCGGAAACACTGATCAGTGCACGTTCAACATTGCTCATGGGGTTTCACCAAGTTGCGAAGTCTTAATTAATACGAGGGCTAGAAACAAAAAAAGGGCAGTGTGGTCACTGCCCTTGGTGTTACGGGTCTGTATTACAATAGACCGTACTGCTTGAGTTTCTTGCGCAGAGTGCCGCGGTTCAGGCCCAGTAGCTCAGCGGCTTTGGTCTGGTTACCACGGGTGTACTCGAGCACTTTCTCAAGCAGGGGAATTTCCATTTCAGCCAGCACCATCGGGTAGAGCTCGCTCACGGCTTCGCCGTCCAGCTGGTTGAAATAATCGTTTAGCGAACGTCGCACACAATTGCGCAGCGTGTCGTGGGTTTCGCTGCGCGCAATAGTAAGATGCGGCTGCTTTCGTGCTTCAGCGGTGTTCATTTCAGTAAGTGTCCGTGCAGCGGCTGTGTTAACTGAAGAAAGGGTCATGCGGCCAGGGCTCCGTTTTTCTTCCGGGCAGACACCTCGCCATAACGACCGAAGCGAACTCGGTCGGTAGTGGCGCTTATCTGTTGGAAAAACTGCTCGATTGCCACGCGTTGATCGGTGGCATTTTCCAGTGTGTTAAACCCGCGCCGGAAGTCTTCCCCATTGGGCAGGTTCTGTGTGTACCAGCCCAGGTGCTTGCGTGCGATACGTACCCCCATGAACTCACCATAAAAATCATGCAGTTCGTACAGGTGCTGTTGCACGCAATCATGGACTTCCGTTACTAACGGCGCTGCGGGCAGCGAGCCGTGCTCGAGGTAATACAGGGTGTCCCGGAAGATCCACGGGTTACCCTGAGCAGCGCGGCCGATCATGATACCATCGGCGCCGGTGGATTCCAGTACCCGTTTGGCTTTTTCCGGGCTATCCACGTCTCCATTGGCCATGATCGGAATGTTCACCGCATCCACCACCTGTTTGATAGTGGCGTATTCGGCGTCACCGTTGAACTTGTCGGCGCGGGTGCGCCCGTGAATGGCAAGGGCTTGAATGCCCGCAGTTTCGGCGATGCGGGCAATGTCGATGGCATTGCGCTGATCGCGATCAGGGCCGGTACGGATTTTCAGGGTAACGGGGACATTTACCGCCTGAGTCACTGCATCGAGGATGCGCGCGACTAGGTCTGGGTCGGCCAGCAGGGCAGACCCCGCGGCGCGTTTGCACACTTTTTTCGCCGGGCAGCCCATATTGATGTCAATAATCTGGGCGCCATGCTCCACGTTGGCGCGGGCCGCCTCTGCCAGCATTGCCGGCTCTCCGCCGGCGATCTGTACCGAGATGGGGCCTGGTTCGCCGCTATGGTCTAACCGCTGGCGAGACTTTCGAGAGTTCCACAGACGGGTGTCCGAGGTCACCATTTCCGACACCAGCAGGCCGGCCCCCAGGTCTCTGCACAAGCGCCGGAATGGGCGGTCCGTGACGCCGGCCATGGGGGCTAGAATCAAGGAGTTCGGCAGGTTATAGGGTCCGATCTGCATGGCGCCGGGCTTGGGGTGTCTAAGAGGGGGAACAATGATAGAGATCGGAGGCTAGGGATGAAAGGCCCGTCTGCCATCAGGCGACGGGCTGTCGATTTTGCGCTGGCGATGGTGCCGGCTAGCGCTGGGAGAGCTGTTCTCCGCCTTGGGGGGGCGGCAGCAGGCGAAGGTTGTAGCTCACGGCCTGCTCGCCCGGATCCACAATTTCCAAAGAAATATGCAATGGCGTGCGTGTGGGCATGATGCCCATGCCGTGTAGCTCTCCTTGCAGGTATTCCTTGGGGAAAAAGCGGCGGCTGGCTACAGGGCGGCCATTCAAGGTGCTAAAGCTCAGTTCCAGTTCCGGGAAAGGTTGTGGGTACTTGGCTTCATTAAACAGGATGGCGTCAACAATCAGCGCATTGGCATAGTTCGGGTGGCTGCGAACCACTAGGTTGGTGCCGCGCACCTTGGTGATGTCGGAGCGACTCGGTAGTTGGCAGCCAAGTATCCCGCAGGCCTGTTGGTACAAGGGCCGCCATTGTGGGCTGCGAGCCAGATCGTCGAAGTTGAAGAAGGTGTACTGGCCAATCAATGTCACTAAGGCGATCCCCGAGAGGGACGTCCATTTAATCAGCTCGCCCCAGTCCCGCTGCTGGCGGAAATGAGTGTGGCGTTCGTGAACCGGTTTGCCCGAGGAGCTTGGTTTTTCATAATGGTCATCAGCAAACAGATCCAGCCCGACAAATAGGCTGTTATCGTCGTCTTCTGATAGAGACGGTGACTGTTCGCTGGTTTTTGTGCTGGGAGCGTTAGGTGTCTGCTGCTTTGGTGGCGGTGAGTGGCTGGCGGCTGTCCCGGGTGATGGAGGGGCTCCATACGTGGTATTGGCAGCAGCTGGCTCGTCTTCTTCCAATTCTTGCAGTAGGGCTTCGGCCCAGGATTCATCCGCATTTTCATGGTGGTTGGCGCGGCCTGCGCCTTGCATGTCGGTGAAATCTTCGCCTAGTCCGAGGTCGGTGTCCTCTACATCTACATTCATGAATGAGTCACTGAGCTCCATCCCGTGAATGCTCAGGCTCTCGGCATCGTCATCGTCATCGGCTAATGTCTGAGTATTTTTGGGCAGGTTGTTGTCAACGTCGGCCCCGTCCAGCGCGCCAGCCCAGCGATTTTTTTGGGGCTGCTGCTGGGCGTCGGCAGGATCGATCAGGTAATCGCTGGCCTGAAAAATCTGCAAGCATGAGCCGCACCGAACCGCACCGCGCGCCTGTTTCAAATGTTCATCGGTGATCTTGAACTGGGCTGCACAATGGGGGCAGCGGGTTTTGTATTGGCTGGCCATGGCTTTCGCCTGAATTGTTATTGGAGGAAGAGAGGTGGCACGTTGCACGCTTTGGGGTTCGGGCAACGAAGCAATCCGAGCATCGCATGCAGATGATTTAGGTATGTTTTACAGAAAAAGCAGGACAAGCCGCAAGGACTTGTCACTCAGTTTCTTTTGAAAGTCTGGTTTTAGCGGGCCCGCCGTACCCCGTCGATGCGCACCCAGTCACCTTGTTGGGTGGTGGGGTTGAGTTCAAACCAAGGCTCGTAGGCAGTGCGTACGCTATCTGCTTGTTCAGCAAGAATGCCAGACAGGGCCAGTTTGCCGCCGGCCCGGCAGTAACGGGCTAGTAACTCGGAGAGCTCAACCAGCGGCCCGGCGAGTATGTTGGCCACCAGAATGTCACACTGATAATCTTGGGGCATTTGTTCGGGCAGGAACAGGGTTAGAGATTCGGCTACGCCATTGTTGTGGGCATTGTCATGACTGGCGATCAACGCTTGAGGGTCAATATCGGTGCCGGTGGTATCGCCGGCGCCCAGCAGCAGAGCGGCGATGGCCAGTACTCCAGAGCCACAACCGAAGTCGAGTACGGTTTTGTTGTGCAGGTCGGTGCTATCCAGCCATTGTAGGCACAGGGCAGTGGTTTCATGGGTGCCGGTGCCGAAGGCTAGGCCTGGGTCTAGCTTCAAGTTGACCGCCGCTGGGTCCGGGGCTTCGCTCCAGCTAGGAATGATCCACAGCCGTTCACCGAATTGCATGGGTGAAAAATCATCCATCCAGGCCCGCTCCCAGGCCTGATCTTCCAAGGTTTCGTGGTGGCTGGCTTGTGCTTCTAGTCCTTGGGCTGTGAGGGCGTTAAGAATCTGCTCCGGGGTATGGTTCTGCTCGAACAGGGCGCTGACCACCGTATTCTGCCATAGCGGGCGAGTGCCCGGCGGCGGTTCGAACACAGGTTGGTCGGCACCGTCGGTGAGGGTCACGGCCACGGCACCGAGGTTTTCCAGTGCAGCCTGAAAGGCATCGGCGTGCTGTTCGGTGGTGGCAAGGTGGAGTTGAAGCCAGGCCATGTTGTCGCTTCGCTCTAGTTGAGAGTTAACCGTTAAAAGTGCGAGGGGGTAACTTTGTAGTGTCTGTAACGCAAGAGGCCGCGCCCAAACGCTGGGCGCGGCCATCAGGGGGATGGTAACCGTTAACGATAATAGCGATCAATTCACTATCAACGGCTTTTAGTGTGTCCCGAGTTTCTTTTCTAGGTGGTGAATGTCCACGCCGCCTTTAATGAAGGCCTCGTCCTTGAAGATTTTGTCGCGGTGCAGGGCAATATTGGTTTTGATGCCTTCCACGACAATTTCGTCCAGCGCATTTTTCATACGGGAGAAGGCGGTCTCGCGATTTTCCCCCCAAGTGATCAGCTTGCCGATCAGGGAGTCGTAGTATGGCGGAACAGTGTAACCACTGTAGATGTGGGAATCGACTCGTACGCCATTGCCACCGGGGGCGTGGAAGTAGGTGACTTTGCCCGGGCAGGGGGTAAACCGTACCGGGTCTTCTGCGTTGACGCGAACCTCAATGGCATGGCCCTGGAATTGTACATCGGACTGCTGGATTTGCAGGCCTTCACCGCCGGCGATACGCAATTGTTCCTTGACAATATCCACCCCGGTAACCATTTCGGTCACGGGGTGTTCTACCTGTACACGGGTATTCATTTCGATGAAGTAGAAGCCTTCATTCTCGTAGAGAAATTCGAAGGTGCCCGCACCCCGGTAATTGATTTCTTTACAGGCGTTAACGCAGCGCTCGGCGACTTCTTCTTTTAGATGCTGAGGGATTCCGGGTGCCGGAGCTTCTTCCACCACCTTCTGGTGACGGCGCTGCAAGGAGCAATCACGGTCGCCTAAGTGAATTGCATGGCCGGCACCATCGGCCAGCACTTGCACTTCCACGTGGCGTGGTTGCTGCAGGAATTTCTCCATGTAGACGGTGGCGTCGCCAAAGGCATTTTTCGCTTCGGAGCGGGTCAGGGTGATGGCGTTTAGCAGCTGTTTTGCTTCATCAACCACACGCATGCCGCGCCCGCCGCCGCCTGCTGCGGCCTTGATGATCACCGGGTAGCCGATTTGTTCGGCCATGGCCAGTGAGGCTTCATCATCGTCGCCGATGGGGCCGTTGGAGCCCGGTACGGTGGGCACACCCGCTTTTTTCATGGCTTCAATGGCGGCTACCTTATTGCCCATCAGGCGAATAGTGTCTGCCTTGGGGCCGATAAAGGTGAAGCCGGAGCGTTCTACGCTTTCAGCAAAGTCTGCATTTTCCGCCAGAAAGCCATAGCCTGGGTGAATGGCGTCGGCATCGGTCACTTCGGCGGCGCTGATCAGCGCGGGAATGTTCAAGTATGAATCGGCGGATGAAGCGGGACCAATGCACACGGCTTCGTCAGCAAGACGAACATGCATTAGATCCCGGTCCGGTTTCGAGTAAACCGCTACGGTACGAATGCCTAGCTCTTTGCAGGCGCGCAGAATCCGTAGAGCAATCTCGCCGCGGTTGGCAATGACGACCTTTTCCAGCATGGGAAGCCTCCGTTAAACGATGGAGAACAGAGGCTGGTCGAATTCAACCGGCTCGCCGTCTTCAACCAAAATGGCATCCAGAGTGCCGGACTTGTCCGCCTCAATCTGGTTCATCATCTTCATGGCTTCCACGATACACAGCACATCGCCAGCTTGAACCTTTTGGCCTACTTGGGCGAAGGCCGAGGCGCCTGGCGACGGTGAACGATAGAAGGTGCCGACCATGGGCGAGCGAACCAGGTGGCCGCTTGGAGTATTATCCTGCGCGGCGGGCGCTTCGGCTGCGGGAACAGGTGCCGGAGCGGGAGCGGGAGCCTGCGGGGCCGCATAGTAATGTGCGGGTGCTGCCGGTTGACGAGAGCCGCGACTGATGCGCACGGACTCTTCCCCTTCACAAATCTCCAGCTCTTCAATGCCGGACTCTTCCAGCAGCTCAATCAGTTTCTTGATTTTGCGAATATCCATGTTCAGTCATCCAGTTGTTCGAGAGAAGCGGTTAACGCCAGCGCATAGCCAATGGCGCCGAGGCCGCAAATAACGCCCTTGGCAATATCAGAAAAAAAGGAATGGTGGCGGAAGGTTTCCCGGGCATGCACGTTGGATAGGTGCACTTCAATAAAGGGAATGTTCACCGCTAGCAGGGCGTCACGTAGCGCCACGCTGGTATGGGTGAAAGCCGCCGGGTTGATAATAATGAAGTCGACCCCCTCGGTATGGGCATCGTGAATGCATTCGACCAGCTCATATTCTGCGTTGCTTTGCAGGTGCTGCAGGTGATGGCCGGCTTTGCTGGCCTGTTCCTGCAGTTGCTGGTTGATGTCCGCCAGGGTGGTATGGCCGTACTTGTCCGGCTCGCGTGTGCCGAGCAGGTTCAGGTTTGGGCCATGTAACACCAAAATGGAAGCCAAAATGGGTCCCCTCGCGAATTTGTCGTTATTTGCAGTGATCATGCTGGAAAAACCCAGGTTAACTTGGGTTTTCTCATACAAATGCAATATTAGGGGGAATCTATGACAGAAAAAAGGGGTTTACAACATTCGTTACAAGTTGCGGGAAGATATCGGGATATCGGCACTCTTTCAGGTTATTTGCTTAGGTGGGAGGCGCAACCGCTCGCGGTAGGAGCGTGACCCGCGGGGCGTTTGCAGCGAAGGGCGCGCGCGCGCCCCTTTCTATATTGGCGCGGCATTAAAGCCTAGGCAGGACCCGCTTGTTAAGGTGTTCAATAAACCGTTGTGGCCCCATTTCGCCGAGGACTCTTGAATCGGGAATTTCAGTGCTTATGGGGGTGAAAAACACCAGTGCCGGCAACCCAAGAATGTTGTACTGCTCCATGATGGCCTGGCTGTCGGCGTTGATTTCGGTGATATCCACCCGGTAGAGGTCAAAGCCGAGCATGGCATTAAGCACATCCGGGTGACTCAATGTGGTCTCTTCCAGGACCTTGCAAGCCACGCACCACTCAGCGAAGAAATCTACCAGCACGGGCTTGTTGGCTTGACGAGACGTGGCCAGTGCCTGCTCCAGGGAGGCCTTGCCAACGATGGTCTGCCAGGGACCATGATCGCCAGGCTGGGAGGAGGGGGCGCTAACGTGGAGGGGGCCGTTGTTCGTGGCTGGCTGATTCATCTGCGCTAACGGTTGCAGAGGGTCCTTGCCGCCACTCAAGGCGCCGACAATCATCACCGCCCCGTACAGAGCCAGTACCAGAGCCAAGCCCCGCTTGAGCCGGGCAGCGCCTTCACCGGCAGGCTCCAATGCCCCCAGCTGGATGCCATACACGGTTAACAACAAGCCATAGAGGCCCAGGGTAATAGTGTCACTGATGATGCGGTCCAGCAGCCAGATGGCGACGCCTAGCATCACTACGCCGAAGAACCGTTTGATCTCTTCCATCCACATGCCAGCACGGGGAAGCAAGCTGCCGCCACCGGTGCCAAAGATAATCAATGGTAGGCCCATGCCAATGGATAGGGCGAACAGGGAAGCCGCGCCGGTGGCCGCGTCGCCACTAGCGGCAACATAGATCAACGCGCCGGCTAGGATGGGGGTAACACAAGGGGAGACGACCAAGGCCGAAATGGTGCCCATGATGGCGGCGCCGATCAGGCTGCCGCGGGCTTCTTGGCCAGGTTGATGGAGCTTGTTACGCAAGGCCGCAGGTAGCTGCAGTTCATACAGACCAAACATGGACAGGGCCAGTACGACAAATACCGCTACTGAAGTAATGATGGCCGCGGGTTGTTGCAGCATGAATTGCAGGTTCAGGCCGGCGCCAAAAAGTGCCACCAATAAGCCTGCCAAAGTGTACGGCACGGCCATACCCAACACATAGCTGACACTGAGAGTAAAGCCCCGTGTGGCGCTGGGCTCTTTCTCGCCGGCAATGATACCGGAGAGAATGGGGACCATGGGAAACACGCAGGGGGTAAAGGCCAGCAGCAGCCCGCCCACAAAGAAGAGGCCGATGATTAAACCAAGGGGTTGTTCGTTCATCCACTGGTTGAAGGCGTTGGCGTCCTCAGACCGTAGTGTATCGAGAAAACCCGGGCCGGCGGTGGAGTCAGTGGCCGCGGGTGGCACCGCGGCCATGGGCTTTTTTGCCGGTTGCGGATTGTCGAATGCAAACACTTTGCGGGTGGGCGGGTAGCAGAGAGTATCTTCAATGCAGCCTTGATAGCGTACTTCCAGTTCGGTATCCACTAGCGGCACGCTATTCAAAGGAAGCGAGAACTTCAAACGGTCGAAATAGACTTCTACATCACCGAATATCTCGTCGGTTTTGGGCTTCCCGGGGGGCAGTATCAGTTCGGCAAAGTCGTTAATCACATTGCCGTTGGTGTCACGTAGGGTGAACCCGAAACGGTGTTGATAGAGATAAACATCATCGATCAGCTCGAAATCCAGTCGCAGTTGCTGGTTGTCCCAGTCGGCATCAGGTACTAGCTGAATGGCTTCATCCACGGTGGGCAGGCGTTCTTGGTCGCCGAATAGATCCTGCGCAATGGCTGTGGACACTGTAAATAGCATTAATAGAGCAAGCCCCAGTCGTTGCCAGCTTGTATGCATTCCTTTCTCCTCAAACCCCGAACCCAAAAATGGTGGCATCGCTTGGATGCCAGGATAGCCGATAAGTTTCAGGGCAGATTATTAACAGTGCCTTAAGGTTACTTTAAGGCGCCGGTAGGAGGCTGTGGTCTCAATATCAAGGAGAAGCCTATGCGCTTTCTACGGGTGCTTGCCCTGCTGGTCATCCCCTGGCTGGCTCATGCGGAACCGTTGCCATTTTCCCCCGAGCAGGTCGGGGAAGCAAAAGTCATTTACGTAGACTTTTGGGCCAGCTGGTGCGTGCCTTGCCGGCGCTCGTTTCCTTGGCTGAATCGGATGCAGGCGAAATATGGAGATCGTGGGTTCACCATCATCGGTGTGAATTTGGACCTGCGCAAAGAGGATGCAGAGAAGTTTCTGGCCAATTACCCGGCCACTTTCCCGTTGGTGTTTGACCCACAAGGGGAGCTGGCAAGCCGCTATCAGCTTCAAGGGATGCCCAGTGCCGTGCTGATGGATGAGCGCGGGAACGCGCTAGCCCGTCATATCGGTTTTATGGAAACAAATAAGGACGCCTACGAGCAAGAAATCGTCCAGCTGCTGGAGGAGCAATGATGAAATTTGCGTTGGGAATACCCGTGTTTCTGATCACTGTGGGCTGTGTGTCCGGGTGCCAGAACCTGGGGGTGCAACCCTGGGAGCGTGATTTGTTGGCCAAACCAGTAATGACGATGGGTGCTGCGGATGGTCTCGATGATGCGCTGGATGATCACATCTATTTTAGCAAGGAAGCCTCCAGCGGTGGGCGTGGATTTGGTGGCGGTGGCTGTGGCTGTAATTGAGGAAGGCGTAATGAAAAAAAAACTGGATGGGAAGACGATTGGGAGTGGCCTGGCCGCTGCGACCTGTGCTCTGCTGGGCCAGCCGGTACAGGCACAGCCCGCAGATGATGCCTGGCAATTTGATTCCGCCGTGTTGTATTACGCGGAGCAAGATCGTGTCACGGCGGTGGAGCCAGTGGTTCGCGGCAAGAAACAGTTTGGTGATGACAGCGAGCTTGAACTGAAACTGACGCTGGATTCGTTAACTGGTGCATCCCATAACGGGGCGATCAAATCGGATAAGCCGCAGACGTTTACTTCCCCGTCTGGTTCACAGGAATATCAGGCCACCAATGAGGTGCCGTTGGATGACTCCTTCAAGGACACGCGTGTTGCCGCAAACATGCAGTATACCCGTCCATTTAGCCGGACTATGCGATGGACGGCGGGGATGAATTTCTCCAATGAATATGATTTTACTTCTTTGGGCTTAAATGCTGGACTCTTATGGGATTTGAACAATAAAAACACCACGCTCACATTCGGCCTAGCCCATGAGGCGGACACCATAGACCCGGTGGGCGGTGTACCGATTGGTTTGACGTTCCAGAGTAATCAACAAAAAAGTGACGGCACTGAAGATCGAACTATAAATGATCTGTTGTTTGGGATTACCCAGGTGATCAACCGTAACTGGCTGATGCAACTCAATTACAGCGTGTCGATATCGGACGGTTACCAGACAGACCCTTACAAGATTGTCACGGTAGTAGATGCTAATGGGGATCCGCTGGAAGCGGAAAGCTTTGGTGCAGCAGATATTGGCGTGGGTGATGCCCATATTTTCGAGTTGCGCCCCGATTCGCGCACCAAGAATGCGCTTTACTGGGAGAACCGTTATCACTTCAACCGCGATGTGTTGGCGGTGGGGTATCGTTTTATGTCTGACGACTGGGGCATTACATCACATACTCTGGATGTGAAATATCGCTTTCAGTTTGACAATGGCTGGTTTCTGCAACCCCATGTGCGTTGGTATGAGCAGGGCGAAGCTGATTTTTACCGTGAATCGGTTAGCGCTGCAGATCTGAATACGTTGGATGAAGTATCGGCGGATTACCGGCTGGGGAATCTCACTGATACCACCTATGGCGTCAAGCTTGGCAAGCAATGGAAAAACAACCAGCAATGGAGTTTCCGGGTAGAAAGTTTCCAGCAGAGCGGCGACAGTGATGCTTCGGAACTCGATGCACTGATCACGCAGGTCGGGTATACATTCTACTGGTAGTCGTTGCGGTGGAGTCTCTATGACACAGGGGAAAGCATTTACCCTGGAACAGGACGGCGCCCTTTGGCGCGGCCGTTTTTCTGCCATGGCAAGTCATTGTGAATGTTTGGTGCGCGGAGTCAGTAAAAGCCAGGCACTGGCACTGTTTGAGTGTGTGACCGAGGAGGCCTGGCGAATCGAAAGAAAATACTCCCGTTTTCGGCAAGACAATTTGATGGCGGCCATCAATGCTGGAGATGGGCGCTGGGTGGATATTGATGATGAGAGCGCCCGGTTACTGGATTTCGCCGGTCAATGTTGGCAGCTCAGTGACGGTGCTTTTGACATCACTTCGGGCGTATTACGACGTGCCTGGCACTTTGATGGTTCTAATCGGTTACCGAAACCTGAGCAGGTTGACGCCTTATTATCATTGGTGGGTTGGAACAAGGTCGAACGGCAGCCAGGAAAAATTCGCTTACAGGCGGGGATGGAACTGGATTTAGGTGGCATTGGTAAAGAATATGCAGTGGACAGTGCCTTTCAATTGGCCGGCCAATTTACCGATGCGGATGTACTGGTGAATTTTGGGGGTGACCTAGTCGCGCGTGCTGCGCAGGCACCCTGGCAGGTGGGTATGGAGGGTACAGCCAAGCCTGTTGCCGGGCAGTTGCAGTTCACCACCGGTGCGCTGGCGACTAGCGGTGATAGCCGCCGTTTTTTACTTCGTGATGGTGTCCGTTATAGCCATGTGCTGGATCCGCGCAGTGGCTGGCCGGTATCCGGTGCGCCTCGTGCTGTTACCGTATATGGGCGCCAATGTACTCAGGCTGGTCTGTTGTCTACGCTTGCTCTGCTACAGGGAAAAGACGCTGAAACCCTGTTGCGAGGGGCAGGTGTACAATATTGGATTCAATGGGGGAATGATGCGCCTATTGCTGGTTGAGAATGATGTGCTGCTAGCAGATGGCCTGCAACGTGCGCTCCGGGCTGAAGGCTATACGGTGGATCATATCGATCGGGGTGATCTGTTGATGCCGGCTCTGGAGGGCGGAGGTTTTCAACTGGTGTTGCTGGATCTGGGACTGCCCGGGCTGGATGGTATTGATGCCTTGAAAATCTTGCGGCAAAAGGACAAACAGATCCCGGTAATCATTATTAGTGCCAGAGATGCACTGGAAGACCGCATCGGGGGCTTGGATTGTGGCGCCGATGATTATCTGGTGAAACCGTTCTCCGCTGTGGAGATGATTGCGCGGATTCGTGCCCGATTACGGCGTCGTGAACCGCCTGGCTCAGAGACGCTTCATCTCGGTGAGCTGGAGATTGATCCTGTGCGTTTTATCGTCACTCGTCGCGGCGAGCTGGTAAATCTGTCGCGGCGGGAGATGAGCCTGTTGATGCAGCTGTTGCGCCATCGGGGTCGAGTTCTCACCAGAGATCAACTGGAGGGTGGGTTGTATGGCTGGAATGAGGATGTAGAAAGCAACGCACTGGAAGTCCACATACATCATTTGCGTAAAAAGTTGGGAAGCGACTTGATTCGGACTGTGCGTGGTGTCGGCTACAGCCTGCAGGGAACTATGGAATGATTTTTTCCATTCGTCGCTTTCTGGTTGTATCACTGTTGCTGGTGATCGCCGGTGGCGGGGTCTTATTGGTCTTTTTGACTTATCGCACTCTCTATCATGAGCTGGATGAACAATACGACGCAGAGCTGGTGCAAAGTGCACGTCTGCTGGCCGGTTTTTGGCGGGATGGTTATCCCCCCAATGCGTCCCTGTCAGCGCTGGACTCCGAAGAGTCTCGCTACCTACGCTATTTCATCTACCAGTTATGGCAGGACGGCAAGCTGGTTACTGCTAGTGAAGGGTCACCAATCTCACCTTTGATCGCCCTCAATCCACGTCCTCATTATGCAGAAATCAACGGCTGGCATGCTTATTCGTTGCCAATGACCAATGATCGCTGGTTGATCCTGGCGGAAAGTGATTACGCCCGTCAATCCATGGTCAGAAATGTGGCAGGAGCATTGGTGGCTCCCTACCTGATCAGTGTGCCTTTTGTTGTGTTGCTAGTATGGCTGGCCATTCGTTTTGGACTCTCGCCACTCTCCGATCTTATTCGATCCGTGAGCCAACGTTCTCCGGATAATCTGACTCCGCTCTCCACCGGTAAGCAGGTGCGTGAACTGGAACCTGTGAAGGCCGCCATCAATGAGCTCTTGCTGCGACTGGAGGCGGGTATGGAGCGTGAAAAGCGTTTTACGGCAGATGCTGCGCATGAATTGCGAACATTATTGATGGTGTTGCGGCTGCATGCAGATAACGCTCGCTCACTGCCGGATCCGCAGCAGCGCGAAGAGTCCCTACAAAGGCTGCAGGAGGCAGTGGGTCGTGCCGAACGGATGCTCGAACAATTGCTGGTGCTGGCGCGTTTGGACCCTGCCATGGGGCCGCCGAAAAAGAATGCTCGTGCTGATATTCTGCCGGTGGCACGGGATACCCTGGCGTCACTGGTGCCGCTAGGCGATCGTTTTGAGCAGCATCTGGAATTGCGCCTTGATCATTCTCTATGGGTTGCTGTCCCCGAGGAAGCTCTGCATCTGGTGTTACGGAACTTGGTCGATAATGCTTGCCGCTATACCCCCCCGGGGGTTATCGGAGTGAACGCTGAGAAAAGAGAAGGTCAAATCCGTATCGAGGTCTACGATAGCGGTGAAGGGCTGAGGCTAGAGCAGTGGCAGCGCTACAGTGAACGCTTCAGCCGCGGGCATTGCGATTCAGATGGCGCGGGATTGGGTCTATCTATTGTCAATGGCATCCTCAGCCTTTATGGCGGTAGCTTGGCTTATCGCAAACGGTGTGCGAGCTCTCCTGCAGCTGCTATTGTTGTTCTCCCTGCCGCTAATGAAGAGCCTACGCTGTCGTAGTGGTGTGCCGATGTTGGGAGTGATAATGAGTAACGATAAATTTAATGAAAAACTGGGGGATGCCATGCTGGACCCCCGTAATAACCGAATATGGAAAGGGGTGCTTTGGTTGCTCGGCTTGTTGCTACTGGTGGATATTTTGCTTGGTTGGTACTGGAGCCAAGAGCCGGAGCTGAAGAAGGTAACGCCGAAAGCGGATGTGGTTCGGGGTGAAACTACCACTCGAGAGCTGATTTTCGTGGCCGATACACTCTTGTCTAAGCCTGGCGGCTACCTGACCAATGACATCCTTCCGCACCGCCTGTGGCTGGATAATATGCCAGCCTGGGAATATGGCGTGCTGGTACAGGTGCGTGATTTTAGCCGCGTATTACGCCGGGATATGAGCCGTTCCCAGTCCCAGAGTCAGGAAGACAAGGACCTGGCTATTGCTGAGCCTCAATTCAATTTTGATGCGCAAAGCTGGGCCATGCCGGCCACTGAAAGTGAGTATCGCCGGGGCATCAAGGCGCTAGAGCGTTACTTGGATCGCCTCACAGATGCCAATGAAAATGACGGTAAATTCTATGCCCGGGCGGATAACCTGAATTATTGGCTGAACGAGGTGCAAAATCGGCTAGGGTCCTTGAGCTTGACGCTAAGCCAGAGTGTTGGTCGCAGCCAGCTCAATGTTGACAAGGACGGCACCATCGTAGCGGCCAAGCCTGAGAAAGACGAAGATTTTATTAAAACCCCTTGGTTAGACATTGATGATGCCTTTTACGAAGCGCGGGGTGCGACCTGGGCACTAACCCAGTTAATGCGTGGTGCGGAAGTGGATTTCGCGGATGTGCTTCGTAAGAAAAATGCGACCATCAGTTTCCGGCAAATGGTTCGTGAGCTTGAGGCTACCCAAGAAACTATATGGAGCCCTTTGATTCTTAATGGTGATGGTTTTGGCATGTTAGCTAACCATTCTCTAGTGATGGCGAACTATGTATCACGGGCCAATGCTGCCTTGATCGACCTGCGTAAGTTGTTGCAGGAAGGCTAAGAAGAATCGAGATTTAATAATGGGATAATTGAAGTGACGTGAAGATTGTTGTTGCCATTACGCAACGTAGAGGCCGCGCCCAAAGAGCTGGGCGCGGCCTCTTTATTTCTGCCATCAGCAATGACTGATACATTGCCTATTTAAGATAAATAGAATTCGCTCCATGATTTTTTCTCCTGATTAAGCCTCTCTTAAGCTCTTACTTTTAGCCTTCCTGTTGAGCCTGTTAATTGGTCAGAGGAGGCAGTGTGACCCTTACTTTTATTGCTCCGTCATGGCACAGCGTGTTAGCTCGCAATGCCTTGACGGAATTTGATGCCATGTGGTCGTTGCCCTGTGACTGGGTGGAGGCGCCGAATTATCGTCGTGGAGGCTGGAGTGGCGTGACCCGCCATCAGCTTGATACCGGGCAGTGGGTTTATGTAAAGCGTCAACAGAATCAACGTCGCCGCCTGCCCCAACAGTTTTGGCAGAAGCGCCCTACGTATTTCCACGAATTTTTGGCGTTACAGCGCCTAAAATCTGCGGCTATTCCGGTGGTGGATTGTCTTTATTATGGCGAACGAGCTGATGCTGCAATATTGGTGACTCTAGCGCCACCGGATTATATCGATTTGGCAGTATTCGCTCGCAAGCATAACGCTACGCAACTGACTATCGTTATGATGCGCTTGTTGCGTGTGCTGCGCCGGTTGCACCGTCAGCGCTGGCAGCATGGCGCCTGTTACCCGGCTCATGTGTTGGTACATCCGGTAACGTTGAAGATCATGCTGCTAGATCTTGAGCGCTTCCGTAAGCGCTTGAGTATGGGCGCTGCTGCCCGTTCGGATTTTTCTCAATTGCTGCGTCGCAGCGATTTTCTTACCCCAGCCATTCGAGCTCATTTGCATGAGCTGTATGAGAGTGCTGGACGCCGGAATGCCCCTGTTTTTTCATTACCAAGAGACCCTCGAAATGTCTGATGATGTTGCTGTTATATCCCGTGATCGGGTCAAGATGGATGAACAAGCCGTTCTAAAATATGCCAACAGAAAACCGGGCAAGCATGCTGCTGAAATGGCTCTGGTAGAGCGTTCTATGCCGGAGCTTCCTGCCGGGGCTTGTGTGCTGGATGCTCCTTGCGGTGCGGGACGCCTTAGCCTCTGGATGGTCCAGCAGGGCTGGCAGGTGTCAGCTATAGATATGGGGGCGGCGGCCGTAGATTTTACCCGGCAATTGCTTATCGATAATGGTTTTTCAGTTGAGGTAAAAGAAGGCGATATTTTTTCCATGCCTTGGGAGCGAAGAGCATTCAAATTGGTGGTCTGTTTTCGCTTGATCCATCACTTTTCAGATGCCAGGGTTCGTGAAAAGTTATTGCGGGAACTGGCTCGGGTGAGTGACCAGCACTTATTGATTTCCTATCTGTCTCCTTGGTCGTATACAGGAGTGAAACGCTGGTTAAAATATCGTCTCACCGGCCATAGTAGCCGACAAAATCATACAACTCTCAGGGAGCTAAAATCCATGCTTGAGCCGTTGGGGTTTATTCTGGCAAAGGATGTGGCCCAACGACGCTTATTTCATGCCTTGCACATGGCGTACTTTGTTCGAGTGAATAATCGGTAAGTGGCAGATTTGACGCAAGCGTTCGGTTTTGTGCTAATCGGTATGTTGACTTTCCCATGAGGCTGCACCCAGAGGGTCGGGTACAGCCGTACTTTTCTTTTATGAAGCGATTCTGGAGCTCTCTTTTACGCCGCCTGGTTCGGGCAGGGTGGAGCGCCATTCTTCAATCAGCGCACTGTTGTCGTCATCCCAAGGGTGAAAGCCGGGCTTCAGGTAGGTAAACCAGGCAGGAATGATGCTGCTGATAACGCCTTTATAACCGAAACCTTTCCATAGCCCTTTGGCAAGAGTTAGGGGCTTACGGTGGATCTTGTCGCGTTTGAGCATTTGCCAAGTGAAATAACTAGAAAAGCCAATGAGATAGACTGTGCTGGAAAGGAACAGGCGCTGGCGCTCCAAATAATTACCATTCACCTCTTTGTAAAGGTCGAAGGCTACCGCTTTATGTTCGGTTTCCTCGATGGCATGCCAAACCCACAGGTCGCGTACCGCAGGGTCCATGCTTTCCACCAGATCTGGGCGACGGAGGATGGCGTCGGCAAGAATTGCCGTAAAGTGTTCAAGACCTGCAGTCGCTGCCAATTGCTGGCGTTTACTCATGTATTGGCGCGCGCCGGCCAATAGTTTGTTGGTAACGTTAAGAGCGTGGTTAACGATGTCGTCATACTTGCCGTTAGCAATCAGGTCATTGAAGGCCTGGTGCTCTAACGAATGCATGGCTTCCTGGCCAATAAACCCGGAAATATCCTTCTGACGATCCTTGTCTTGCACTTGGTCGCGAAGCGCACGAACTGAATCCACGAAGAAGCGCTCGCCGTCCGGGAAGGTCAACGACAGAACATTGAGCAGATGAGTTAGTACCGGATCGTTGTCGAACCAGTAATCATCGTGTTTGATTCCTTCGAAGGAAAATTCCATTCGACGTGGGGTAATGGGAAAGGATGGATGTGTTTTCTTTTTTACCAGCGTCAGGTTCATTGAGATCTCCTGGTGCCAATGTCAGTGATGACATGGTCGAGTCTGGAGCCGGGTAGCAGCGTATTCGCTTTGAACAGGCTCATAATGCCAACTACTATGCGGAGTCTTGCATTCAAGGTCTTGTCGCGGAGGGCCAACAAATGGTGAGTTCGGGCCGTCCTTGGGGAGGTGCGGGGGTGCCAGGTATTTATGTGGTGCTGCTGTATGACGTACTAGTGTCCCTGAACCTGGATGCCTCGGCACTGTTGGTAGGGCTTGGGGTGAGCCGTGACGAGTTGCTGGCGGTGGACCGCCGGGCGTCTATGTCACTGGCCCAAACTGTGGCGGAACGTGGCGTTGAAATGGTGGGCGAGCGAGGCTTGGGGTTTCGTTATGCTCGGGCCATGAGTATCACCTTACATGGCCCGGTGGGGCTATTGGCCCTATCCAGCGCTAGCGCCCAGGATGCACTGGATGCAGCGTGCTGTTTTTTAGGGTTACGTGCCCCCTTCCTGGAAATCCACCAGACTCGTCAATCCGGGCAGGCTCATCTTCAATTGCGCAGCACGCGACCGCTAGGTATCGCTCACGATTTTATTATTGAGGCTATGTTGGTGGGGTTGGTCTTTATGATCGAGCAGTTGCTGGAGAGCCTGCCGCAAGGATTGGAGATTCATCGATGCGGGCCTGCGCCGGCCTGGTTAATGGCATTGCGAAAAGAGGTGGGCGTGCCAGTATGCTTTGATCAAGAGGAAAATGCGTTGGTATTTCCTCTGTCGGCGCTGGAAGCTCGCCCTCGATTGGCGGACCCTCAGGTGGCGGCCATTGCTCGGCAGCAATGCGAGATGGAGTTTCGTCAGTGGCGCACCGAAGACGAGGGTGTGATGGCGAGGCGTATTCGCTCAGCCTTGCAAGACCACCCGGCGCCTTTGCCGTCGCTACAGGGGATGGCGGAGCGGCTGGCGGTATCGGCTCGTACGTTGAAGCGTCACTTGCAGCAGGCCGGGTTGAGCTATCGTCAATTGCAGGATGAAGAGCGTTATCAGCAGGCACGCCGTCTGTTGGTTCAATCAGAAAACAGCATCAGTGAAGTGGCATACCGATTGGGATATAACGATGTGGCCAATTTCTCCAAGGCATTTAAGCGTTGGAGTGGGATGACTCCGAGCGCCTATCGAGAGAAGAGGTAGGCGTCAGCCTAAGCTGAAAGGCGAGGGACGATTAGGGAAAAGGGCGTTCCGTGTTTGCGTTTGCTCTGTGCGGGCAGAGCTTATTGCATGTTGCTGCAAGAAAGGGACATAAAAAAGGCCGCGCCCAGATAATGGGTGCGGCCTTTTTTCTGCTTACCGCGAAGTTATCTCGCGTTGTCGCTTGAAGCTCACCTTACGCTTTTTCGTAAGCTTCTACAGATTTGATAATCTCGGCCTTGGCGGCTTCGGCGCCGTCCCAGCCATCAACTTTCACCCACTTGCCTGCTTCCAGCTCTTTGTAGTGCTCGAAGAAGTGCTTGATCTGGGCCAACAGCAGCTCGGGAAGGTCGTCGATGTCTTTTACGTTGTCGTAGATTTTGGTCAATTTGGTGTGCGGCACTGCAACCAGCTTGGCATCTTTACCGGCTTCGTCGGTCATGTTCAGGATACCTACCGGGCGGCAGCGAATCACGGAACCGGGGACCACTGGGTAAGGCGTTACCACCAGCACGTCCAGCGGGTCGCCATCTTCGGACAGGGTATTGGGAATGTAGCCGTAGTTGGCCGGATAGAACATGGGGGTCGCCATGAAGCGGTCTACGAATACGGCGTTGCTGTCTTTGTCGATCTCGTACTTGATCGGGTCAGCATTGGCCGGAATCTCGATGGCCACGTAGATGTCTTCGGGGAGGTCTTTCCCGGCGGGAACCTTAGCAAAATCCATGGTCTGTCCTTCTCAACAGGGTGGGTGGTGGGCGCGGATTATAGCAATGGCAGCGGACGACGGCTAATCGGGGACGGTCGAACTTGCCTATGGAATAGAAATATCCTTATTCCATAGGCAGTCGGAGGTGTGGTGATGGACAAATCGGTGCTTATTGGGCGGACTCCCAGCCCGGATAATTCCCTTGCAGCAGCTTAACGTTCTTGAAACCGGCATTTTCCAGTACGGTGGCAGCGGCGCTGGCCCGGCGGCCAGATTGGCAATACAGCACGATGTCTTCTTTGCGATACTGCTCCATCATGTCCAGGTGATGTTCCATCTGTTTGGCGGGGACCATGATGGCGCCGGGAATATGCCCGGCCAGATATTCGTCTTCATCGCGCACATCAATAATGATGGGCGCGTTGCCGTCTTGCATCCTTTGCTTGAGTTCGCTCACGGAGAGGCTGTCAGCCGCCCATAGCGAAGCACAAAGTGTGTTCAACACGGCAAAAATTGAAATGATTAGATAACGCTTCATGATTGCGGCTCCTTTCGATTTTTCCATGCTTACCTATGCTCCCAACGTTTTTCTGCGTCGTGCCGGCCCCTGCTAACGAACGGCAGGGGTGATTATAAAGAACACTTTTGGATGCACCTAGGCAAGGATTTCGTTCACGGTTCCCCGTTTTTCTTTTTGGCGTCGTTAGCGTTGTCTACGGCAATAGATTGGGAGCCGGGTATGGATAATCGTTAAGAGTGAAGAGCGAATCTGTTTCGAGGGCGCCAAAGAGAATCAGTATCAGTAACTGGAGTAAAAGTACTTGAGGTGACTCTTTGTTCTTAACAAAGAAACAAAAGTAATAATATACAATGATAAATTGTTTGCGTATTTAAAGGTAGGTGAAATGGGATAAGCTTTTTTCCCAAAAAAATTTGTAAATTGCGCATTTATAGACGTATTGATAATTGTCCCTGACATTTTTATTGAGCATATGTTCCATATGAAGGAAATAACGCGTGTTTTTCAAAGGGAACAGACTATGACGATTGAATCGTCTCATTTTGCCGGTCGTTATTGCGGCACTTGCCACCGGTTGTGCCAGCCAGCAACCAAACTATTCAGGAAACACGAGAATATCAAACGCTGCAAAGTCAGCAGCAGCAACTGGAACAGGAAAATCAGCAGCTACGAGCCGCGTTGAGTTCCAATGATCAGCAGCCGGCCTCTACATATTCTGCCAGCTCTGGCGCCCAGCTGTTGCCGCCTAATGCCCTGCCGGGACATTGTTATGCACGGGTTGTGATTCCGGAAACCTACAAAACGGAAATGCAGCGTGTAATGGTGTCTCAGGAAGACAGCAAGATTTCCACCACCCCCGCACGCTATGAAACCGTGCAAGAGAAGATCCTGGTCAGCGAAGCCTATGAGAAGCTGAAAGTCATTCCGGCTACCTATAAGACCGTGACTGAGGAAGTGTTGGTTAAAGGTGCGATTACCAAGCTGATCACTAAACCGGCGGAATATAAAACGGTTACCGAGCAAGTACTGGTCAAGCCAGCCTACACGACCTGGAAAAAAGGCCGTGGCCCTATCGAGAAACTCGATCATTCCACCGGTGAAATTATGTGTTTGGTGGAAGTGCCGGCGGAATACAAAATCATTAGCCGTAAGGAACTGGTAAAACCTGAGCGCACTGAAGAAGTTAAAATTCCTGCCGTGTACAAGACGGTCACTAAGAAAGTGGTCGATAAGCCTGCCCGGACTGAAAAAGTCACTGTGCCAGCTGTCTATAGTACGGTTGAGGTGGTCAAGCAGGTAGAGCCGCCTAAAGAGAAGAAAACAGTGATCCCCGCCGTTTACAAAGACGTGCCTAAGCAGGTCAAAGTGACGGATGCGGATATGGAATGGCGTGAAATTCTCTGTGAAACCAATACCACTCAGGATGTTGTCCGCCGCCTCCAAAAAGCGCTGGCCGCGAAAGGTTACGACCCGGTTTGGATTGATGGCGTATACGGATCCAAGACCCGAGCGGCTGTGATCGCTTACCAGAAGGATAACGATTTGGCTTCTGGTCAGCTGACCATGCAGACCCTGGATCACTTAGGTGTGAAACTGTAACGCTTTTATTTTTTAGTATTTAATCAAGGCCGGCTTTTGTCGACCTTTTTTTATGGTTTTCGTGGAGCGAAATGCTGTCGTATTCTCGCTTCTTTAATGATTCTACAATGCGTACATATTGTTCCGATTCCCATTTGGTTGTTCTTCCCTGTGTATGCAAGAGAGTGAGCAAAGCCGGTCTGCTAACGAGCGGCTGACACATCGATAAGAAAAGGTTCATCGCGGATCAGCGTGAAAATACCGGTTGTGCCTAATTGAGGGCAGCGTTGCTGGATGCCAGATGTCTGTGACCGGATGTTAAACCGACGAATCGCTGAAAGATGTCCAATAACGCTGATCTGCTGTGGGAAGTGATGCTCGCACTACGAATAGCGTCGGTGAGTTACAGGCTACTTCGCGATGCAAGCACCGCTTTCCCCTCTGTCGCTCGAGCGTTTTTCAGAGGCTCCCTAGCAGCAAATCCCCCGTGAATTTTCGGCAATGTATTAACGCCTTTGGTTTTTTCTTTTCTTTGACGGTTAGCATTGCCTGACTGTGTGAGGGGGCGTGCGGTGAAAGGACACAGCGTGTGCACCGGTGACATTTGCGCTGTAATCGTCACAATATCGCTATTGTTGGGGTGATCTGTCCCCCCTATGTTTATTGGTATCCAGGAGCCTGCCACCATGAGTGTCCATGAAATTCGCCATCCGTTGGTCCAACACAAGCTGGGGCTGTTGCGCCAGAAGAGCTTGAGCACCCGTAGTTTTCGCCAGTTGACCTCTGAGGTGGGCAGCCTGTTGACCTACGAAGCCACTAGCGACTTGGTGCTGGAGGATTATCAGGTGGATACCTGGATGGGCAAGGCGCCAGCCCAGCGCATCCGGGGTAAAAAAATCACCGTGGTGCCTATTCTCCGGGCCGGATTGGGTATGCTGGATGGAGTGCTGGGATTGATCCCCAGCGCTAAAGTGAGTGTGGTGGGGGTGTATCGGGATGAGACCACTCTGCAGCCGGTGGCCTATTTTGAGAAGCTGGCCCACGATATCGACGAGCGCACGGCGCTAGTTATCGACCCCATGCTAGCCACCGGGGGCTCCATGCTGGCTTGCATCGACATGCTAAAAAAAGCCGGTTGCACCCAGATTCGAGCTTTGGTGCTGGTGGCGGCGCCGGAAGGTATCCGTAAAGTCCAAGAAGCACACCCTGATGTGTCTCTTTACACTGCTTCGGTGGATCAGGGTTTGGATGAGGACGGTTACATTATGCCGGGCCTGGGGGATGCCGGGGACAAGATTTTCGGCACCAAGTAGCCGCTTGATGATTGCTAACAGGAGCTCCTTATGAGCCAGACCGGCGGATTCTGGAACTGGAAAACCATTCTTATTGGTGCCCAGATGCTGTTTGTGGCTTTTGGTGCGATGGTGTTAATGCCGTTGCTCACAGGGCTGGACCCCAGCGTGGCGCTATTTACCGCGGGCTTGGGCACGCTGCTGTTTCAATGGATTACTCGGCGCTCTATTCCTGTCTTTCTCGCGTCCTCTTTTGTATTTGTGGCACCCATTTCCCATGCTGTGAAACAGTGGGGGGTGCCAGCCACGATGGGGGCGCTGTTCTGCACTGCCGTGGTTTACGTGATTCTCGGAGTGTTAGTGAAATGGCGGGGCCCGGGGTTTCTGCACCGGCTGATGCCGCCGGTAGTCACCGGTCCCATCATTATGGTGATTGGGCTGAGCTTGGCACCTACTGCGGTGAACTTTGCCATGGGCATGTCCGGTAATGGTGAAATGCAGATGTTTGCGTATGGGGATGCGCTGCTCGTTTCCATGGTTTCCTTGTTGGTCACTATGTTGGTGGCGGCGCTGGGGCATGGTTTGTTCCGGCTATTACCCATTCTGTGCGGAGTAGTTTCGGGCTATCTGACGGCCCTGGCCATGGGCATGGTGGATTTTTCCGGGGTGAATCAAGCGGGCTGGTTATCGGTGCCGACCTTTATTGCTCCCACCTTTTATTGGCCCGCCATCCTGTTCATGATGCCGGTGGCACTGGCGCCGGCCATTGAGCATGTAGGAGATGTGCTGGCGATCAGTAACGTGACCGGCAAAGACTATATTCGTAAGCCTGGGCTGCATCGCACGCTCACAGGCGATGGTGTGGCCAGCATGGTGGCGGCCTTGTTCGGTGGCCCACCTAATACCACTTATTCGGAAGTTACCGGTGCGGTGATGTTGACCCGGGTGTTTAATCCGGTGGTAATGACCTGGACGGCGATCTTCGCCATCTTATTGGCCTTTATTGGCAAGTTTGGGTTGTTACTACAGAGTATCCCCACCCCAGTGATGGGCGGAATTTTGATTCTTATGTTCGGCTCCATTGCGAGTGTGGGCATGAATACCTTGATCAAGGCGCAGGTGGATCTTCATGCGCAACGTAATCTGGTCATTGTGGCGGTAACCTTGATTTTCGGCATTGGCGGCATGGTCATGGGCAACGGCGACTTCACCCTGCAGGGTATTAGCCTATGCGGGTTGGTGGCGGTGCTCCTGAATCAGGTGCTTCCCCATGCCCCCTTCATGGCCGATGATCTTCATGAAGAGCAGGAGTATGTTGATGACTTATTGGCTCACGTGCGTAAAAAAGAGCGCGATGAGCGCACATGATTCTGTTTTTATGAGGCGGTTGATCTGATGGTTGAATCGTCGAAATTAAAAGAATAGTTGTTCTGGGAAACGGTCAGGGCTGAATGGCCATTGGCCGTTAGTGAAAAGCAAAAGCCTCGCATTGCGAGGCTTTTGCTTTTTATCAAGATGCTAGTGTTTTATACCTCAAAAGCATCGTTTAACTTTTTCTCGACTGGGGCTAGTTTTAGTTTGGCAAATTGCGGCAGCCCGTTTTTGTAGGGAGGGTAGGATTCACCACCAATCAAAGGCTCTAGGTAGGCTCGGGCCGCGGGGGTAATGCCGAAACCATCTTTGCTAATGTATTTACGCGGCATTTTCTTTTCTACATTGGCCACTTTCTTTAGCGGCGCTTCGCCGATGGTCCAGCTGTATTTTTTTGTGTCCTTGCGAACCACGGTGGGCATGACTGCGTTTTTACCCGCCACGGCGAACTCAACGGCGGCGCGGCCCACTGCGTAGGCTTGCTCCACGTCAGTGGCTGATGCTATGTGGCGTGCGGCACGCTGTAAGTAATCGCTTACAGCCCAGTGGTATTTGTAGCCGAGTTCGTCTTTCACCATCTGAGCGATGACCGGAGCCACACCGCCTAGCTGTTTGTGGCCAAAGGCGTCAGTGTTACCCGCGTCGGCCAAGAACGTGCCGTCTTCATAGCGAGCCCCTTCGGACACCACAATGACGCAATAGCCCGCTTTCTTGACGGTGGCTTCCACCTTTTTCATGAAGGCCGCTTTGTCGAAGGCAATTTCCGGGAACAAGATTAGGTGCGGAGCGTCATCGGCATCCTCTTTGGCGAGCCCGGCGGAGGCGGCGATCCAGCCAGCGTGACGGCCCATGACTTCCATCACGAACACCTTGGTGGAGGTGGCGCACATGCTGGCCACGTCCAGGGCGGCCTCACGGCAGCTCACAGCGGTGTACTTGGCGACGGAACCGAAACCTGGGCTCACGTCGGTGAAGGGCAGGTCGTTGTCCACGGTTTTGGGCACGTGGATAGCCTGGATCGGGTAGCCCATTTTCTCGGAAAGCTGTGATACTTTCAGGCAGGTGTCGGCGGAATCACCACCACCGTTATAGAAGAAGTAGCCGATGTTGTGAGCCTTGAAGACTTCGATTAGACGTTCGTATTCGCGTTGGGAGGTCTTGAGGTCTTTCAGCTTATAGCGGCAAGAACCGAAGGCCCCGCCAGGGGTGTGCTTGAGCGCTTCAATGGCGCTTTTGCTTTCTTTGCTTGTATCGATCAGCTCTTCAGTGAGTGCGCCGATGATGCCATTCCGGCCGGCGTAGACTTTGCCGATCACATCCTTGTTTTCTCGTGCTGCTTCAATAACGCCGGCAGCAGAAGCATTGATGACGGCAGTAACACCGCCGGACTGAGCATAGAAAGCGTTTTTACGCGCCATGTGAGACCCCTTGATTCAATTTGTGAGCATTCTAGCGAAGGCGTCCAAAAAACACACCTGTGGTTGTCGGACCATATCGTGTCAAGGTTCAAGGTGTGCATGGGCTGGTGTTGTTGTGGGTGGGCGGATGAAACTGACAAGAGGGGCTGTGCGGCGGCCTTGATCGAATGGCGAAGATGTTTTTTTATGTTGCAACGTTGAGCTTGAAGCTTGTTCCTGCTTGCCTTTCCCTCCTGCTCTGAAAGAATAGCGGGCCGGAGGATCCATGACTGTATTGATAACCTTGTTCTGGCGGCTGGCTATATTTCGTGCCAGCCCTGAAAACGTCCCGTATTCCTCGTCGTTAATGGCGCTGGTGCTGGCAGGCTGGTTTATGCTGCAGCTGTTAGTGGGTAGCCTGCAGACGGCATTACCCCTTGGTGTCTTGGTGAGCAGCCAATTGCTATCGCTGGTGGTGGTGTTGGCGGGTACAGGTTTGCTGCTGGCGTTTAAAGGGCTGCAGGGGCGTTGGTTGCAGACGGCTTTGTCGCTGGTAGGTGTAGATGTGGTGTTGACCCTGCTGAGCCTGCCGTTGTTGGCCCTTAACGCCTCTATGGCTCAGTCACTGAGTGCCATTGAGCTACTTTATTTAGTGCTAGTGAGTTGGCAGTTGGCGGCGCAAAGTTTCATCTACCACCGTGCCTTGAATGTGGGGCCCTTCCTTGGGCTGGGGGTTGCCATGACCTTGCTGGTGGCCAGTTATGCGGGTGTGGTTCTGTTACTGCCTGAGGTGGTGACTGGCGCTCAATGAATCTGGGTAAGGTATTGAATAACCATGGCTGCTGCGGCAGTCCGGTTTTCAACTCCCAGTTTGCGGAAGATCTGTTCCAGATGTTTGTTCACTGTCCGTGGGCTTAACTCAAGAATCTGGGCAATTTCTCGGTTGGTTTTACCGTGTGCAATCCACACTAGTACCTGGGACTCGCGGTGGGTTACATGCAGCGCAGTTTTCAGCAACTCCAGCTCTGCATCGCTGTCGTGGTGTAGCAGCCGGAACAAGTGCTCGCTATTTTCCTCACCGCTCACTGAATGGCCCAGATAACGTAGCCCTAGGTTACCGGGCAGTTTATTGAGTTGCTGGCCCCGCTCCGGTTGATGTTTGAGCCAGCGTTGTATTGGGTCTGCAAGCGCACTGCGTTCCACCTTGGCTTTTTCCAGTAGCTGGTCGGTGTGTGGGGTTGCCCAGTGCCATTGGCCTGCCGCATCGGTGGAAAAGCTGGTTTGGCCAAGTCGGTCTAGGGTGGTGTGGGCGCTTTGCGTCATGCGAGCATTGTTTAAATGTACGCGGATGCGAGCGATCAGTTCGTTAGGCCGCACTGGTTTGGTGATGTAGTCCACGCCACCGGCTTCCAGGCCCCGGACCACATCTTCACTTTCGGTTAGTCCGGTCATGAAAATTACTGGAACGCAGGCCAGATTTGGATGCTGTTTCAGGCGGCGGCAAGTTTCGAAGCCATCTAAGTTGGGCATGACCGCATCCATCAAGATCAAATCTGGTGTCATTTTTTCGGCAATATTCAGTGCTTGCTGGCCTTCCAGTGCGATAAGAGCAGTGAGTCCGGCTTGATCCAACGCTTGATGAATCATGCCGAGAGAATCTGGGGAGTCGTCCACCACCAGTATCAGATCTTTACGTTGTGCGGCTGTCATGGGGCTGCCTCTAATAATCGGATCACGGCCTGAAAATCAAATATTTTAAGTAAAGTGTGCATTTTTTCCGCTATATCAGAACCCAGATTTCCCTTTTCTCGCTCCTGTATTATCCGATCCAGTAGACCCGTTAAGTGACCGATCTCTGCCAGAGCAAGAAGTTCATCACGCAGGGGGCTATTCAACGAGCGCACTGGCTCGGCTTGCTGCACAACGGTGATGTGCTTTGGTGAAGTATTGTGTGGATGCAACCAAGTCAGTGATAGGTGGCGGGCTAGGCTGTCTAGTAGGCTATTGAGTTTTAGTGGTTTGGTCAGGTAATCGTTATGCAAGCCGTCGGGGATGGCTGGGTCGTTTTCACGAGCATTGGCAGAAAGCATGATTACCGGGCCACGGTAACCTTGCTGACGAATATGCTGAACGGTTTCCCAGCCGGTGAGGCCTGGCATAGAAATGTCTAGTAGTACTAGGTCTGGGGTAGTATGCCGGGCCAGTTGCAAGCCTGTTTCTCCATCTGGAGCTTCATTGATAATAAATCCCAAAGGGGTAAGCAGATCACTGATTAGACCCCGGTGTGAGGGGTCATCATCGATGATCAACAGGCTTTTACGCTCGCCAATATAGCCGGCCACGGGTTTGCGTTCATGGCGGGTGGGGGCCGGGCCACTCAATCTGGATAGCATTACCGAAAGACGAAATTCACTTCCTTGGCCGGGGATGCTGCTTACTTGTATATCGCCCCCCATGATGTCGGCTAACAACTGGGTAATGGTGAGCCCTAGCCCGGTGCCATGAACACTGGGAGTTCCCGGTTTTCTTACCCGCTCGAACGGTCGGAAGATGCGCTTCAGGTCTTCTTCATCAATGCCGACGCCGGTATCGGCAATAACGAACTCGGCCACTTGATTGCGGTAACGAAAGGTCAGTGTGACTTGGCCTTCACGGGTAAACTTGATGGCGTTGGAGAGCAGGTTGATCAGAATCTGTCGTAACCGTTTCTCATCCGTAGTGACCCAGGTGGGCATCTGGCTTTTACTGCGAAATTCGAAGCCAATGCCTTTTTCCGCGGCCTGTAACTGAAACATGGTGACCAGTTCATCGATGAGTTCCGGTACGCATACCTGATTGCGGTACAGCTCCAGCCGGCCCGCTTCGATTTTGGATATCTCCAGCAGCCCTTCAATCAGGTCGGATAGATGCTCTGTACTGCGGCGAATGGCACCAATGGCATCGCGCCGGTTTTCCGGGATGGTTGGATCCTGCTCCAGCAGTTGGGCGTAGCCAAAAGCGGCATTCAGAGGGGAGCGTAGTTCGTGGCTGAGCCCTGTGAGGTAGCGGCTTTTTGCTTGATTGGCGGATTCGGCCAGTTCCTTGGCTTGCTGTAATGCCAGATCAGTTTTTTCGTGAGCTTTAATTTCTTCCATCAACATGCGGGTTTGGCGCCGGCTTTCTTCTTGGGCAACAACCCTACTTTCGTGGGCAAGCACAAACAACCAAGCCACCACGCCGCTGATAATGATGAGTATGGCGAACACTTTGGTCAGGGTGTCAGCCATCAGTTCTTTTACCGTAGGGTCGGCAATGGGGATTTGATAATAAATCAAAGCCAGCAGTCCACTCATAATCAAGGCCACGATGATCAGCAGGCCGAGAAAATGCCCCATCCGTGAGCGCATGTGATTAATCAGTGTTTGTGGAAGCAGCCCGCCCATCCAGTCAATCAATTGTTCGGAGAAACGAGCGTTGTGTTTGCAGCTGTCGTTGCAGCGTGCATCCAAAGAACAGCATAAGGAACATATCGGGCCGTTGTAGGCGGGGCAGAAGGCCATGTCCTCCCTGTCGAAATGATGCTCGCAAATACAACAAGCAAGGCCTTCCAACTCACGGCTGGGGCTGGGCGCGCGGGCGATGTAGTAACGGCTGCGGGTAAGTAGGGCAATTAATGGGGCACTGATAAAGGTGCTGAACAGGGCGATAAAGGAGGCCAGAGCTCGGGCTGTTTCGCCCCACAGGCCGGCGCGAGCACTAAGGCCGATGGCCGTGGCGATCATCATAGAGCCGAACCCTACGGGGTTCAGGTCATAGAGATGGGCACGTTTAAATTCGATGTGTTTTGGGCTGAGTCCCAGCGGTTTATTGATCACTAAGTCGGCCACTAAAGCGCCCATCCAAGCCACCGCGACCACCGCGTAGCTGCCGAGGATGGATTCAAAAGCCCGGTAAATACCGATTTCCATCAATACCAAGGCAATCACAACATTGAAGACTAGCCATACAACCCGCCCAGGGTGGCTATGGGTCAGCCGGGAGAAAAAGTTGGACCAGGCAATGGAGCCGGCATAGGCGTTGGTTACGTTGATTTTTAACTGCGAGAGAATAACGAAGATCCCGGCCAGTGCCAGTAGCATGGTGGGGTTTTGGGTGACATGACTGAATGCCACCAGGTACATATGCATTGGTTCCTGAGCTTGCTCCAGGGCGAGCCCAGAATAAAAAGCCAGTACCGCCAAAAAGGAGCCGGCTAAGGCTTTCAACGCGCCGATCACTACCCAACCAGGCCCACCGGCGAGCATGGCTGCCCACCAGCGTAGCCGTTTGCCTTTTTCCGGTTCAGGCATGAAACGCAGAAAATCTACTTGCTCGCCAATTTGTGCAACCAGTGAAAACAGCACGGTGGCGCCGGCGCCAAACATGATCAGGTTGAAGCTACCGCCATCGTTATTAAGTCCTTCGAAGCTGGCCCAGCGCGGCAGTGATTCTGGGTCTTGCATGAGGATAAACCCGAATGGAAGTAGCTGCAGGAATACCCATATGGGCTGTGTCCATAACTGAAAACGGGTCAGGGTGGTGATGCCATGAATGACTAATGGAATGGCGATTAGTGAGCTGAGTAAATACCCAATAGTTGGAGGGATATCGAACAGTATTTCCAGCGCCATGGCCATGATAGCCGCTTCCAAGGCGAAGAAAATAAAGGTGAATGACGCGTATATCAGGGAGGTGATGGTTGAGCCTAGGTAGCCAAAGCCCGCTCCCCGAGTAAGCAGGTCGATATCCACCCCGTAACGAGCGGCGTAATAACTGACGGGCAAACCGAGAAGGAAGATGGTGAGCATGACCGCACAGATGGCCGCCACTGCGTTAGTGAAGCCGTAATTTAAGGTGATCGCTCCACCAATGGCTTCCAGGGCAAGGAAAGTGATCGCACCGATAGCTGTGCCGGCGACTCGACCGGCAGACCAGCGACGGGCTCCCTTGCCCGTGAAACGCAATGAGAAATCCTCCAACGTTTGGTTGCCAACCCACTGATTGTAACTGCGTCGCACACGGAATATGCGTTGCTCGATTGCCATAACGTTTCCGTTGTCGGCAGCAGGATGTCCATTTCGCGGATGCCGGAATAAGTGCTGGGGCGGTGTCAGTTGCTCCATGATGATGCAGGCAGCAATGCACAAAACGTGCCCGTTCGTGTACGCGCATTACTTTATGGCCCATCGCAGGTGCGGGGTATGCGTTAAATGACGTACGGCGATGGCGTAATCACCGAATGGGCCCCAGGGGGGCAGATTTTCATACTCGTTAGCGAGGGAAACGAGGTGCTTCCCATGAATTCGCTGATGAGGGGTAAACCATGAAATTGAGCAAAACCCGTTCTTCCAGTCACCGGCCGTCCTCGACGCGCCGGCATCTTCTGGGAGGGCTGATGGCGCTACCTGCGTTGTTCGCCCTTTCTAATACGGTACTGGCTGCCGACGTGAACACCACTGGCCTAGCGGTGACTGACGACACAGTAAAGGTCGGTATTCTGCATTCGGTTACCGGCACTATGGCAATCAGTGAGACAGGCTCAGTGCAGGCTGAGAAGTTGGCGATTGAACAGATCAATGCTTCAGGGGGGGTGCTGGGACGTCAGATCGAGTATATCCAGGAAGATGGCGCCAGTGACTGGCCCACCTTCGCTGAAAAATCTCGTAAGTTGCTGGTGAACGATAATGTGGCTGCGGTTTTTGGTTGCTGGACATCCGCTTCCCGTAAAGCAGTGCTGCCAGTATTTGAGCAGTATAACGGCATGCTTTATTACCCCACGTTCTATGAGGGGCTGGAAAAATCTCCAAACGTAATCTATACCGGCCAGGAAGCGACTCAGCAAATTCTCGCCAGTATTGACTGGTTGGCTGAAGAGAAAGGTGCCAAGACGTTCTACTTGCTGGGCTCCGATTACATTTGGCCGCGTACCTCTAACAAGATTGCCCGTAAGCACATTGATAAGCTGGGCTTGAAAGTAGTGGGTGAAGAGTACTACCCGCTTGGTCATACCCAGTTCAACTCGGTAATTAACAAGATCAAGTTAAAGAAACCGGATGTGATTTTTGCCTCTGTGGTAGGTGGTTCCAACGTGGCTTTCTATAAGCAGATGAAAGCGGCGGGTATCGATCTGACCAAAGAGAGTCCGTTGCTACTGACCATCTCCGTCACCGAGGATGAAATTCTGGGTATCGGTGGTGAAAACGTGGAAGGCGCTTACGCTTCCATGAAGTATTTCCAAAGCTTGGGTAACGACAATAACCAAGACTTTGTAAAAGCGTTTAAGAAGCGTTGGGGTGAAGACATCGTTATCGGTGACGTGACCCAGGCGGCTTATCTTGGCCCATGGTTGTGGAAAGCGGCGGTAGAGAAAGCGGGCTCTTTCGATATCGACAAAGTGCGCGAAGCTTCTCCGGGTATTGAGTTGACCACTGCACCAGAAGGCTATGTGCGTATCCACGAAAACCATCACTTGTGGTCCAAGGCCCGTATCGGCCAGGCACAGAAAGATGGTCAGTACAAAGTGATTTACGAAACCGAAGAACTGATGGAGCCGGACCCGTTCCCTAAAGGCTATCAGTGAGGTGTAACCCCGGCGCCCTGAATATCGGGCGCCGGACCTTTCAATATCATTCTTTTTTTCTTACCGAATTTCCCTATTTAATTTTCGGGAGTACCTGCCATGTTCGCTGACTACACCATGACGGAGCTGACTTCTATCTTCGCCATGCAAGGGTTTGCCGGCCTGTCGCTATTTTCCATCTTTGTACTGATGGCGCTGGGGCTGGCCATTATTTTTGGGCAAATGGGCGTGATCAACATGGCCCATGGTGAATTCATGATTCTGGGCGCCTACACCACATACTTGACTGCCCAGTTGTTCGAAAACTATCTGCCAGGGTTATACGAGGGGTATTTTTTTGTAGCCATGATATTGGCCTTTTTTGTCACCGCCGCGCTTGGGGCGCTGGTGGAATGGCTAATGATACGTCACCTCTACCATCGTCCGCTGGATACGCTACTGGCGACCTGGGGTCTGAGTCTTATTCTTCAGCAGACGTACCGCAGTGTTTTTGGTGCACGGGAAGTGGGTGTGAGTCTGCCGGACTGGATGATGGGGTCAATTGCGGTTACCGATTTGGTGGAAATTCCTATCAACGGGATCTTCGTGATGGTGTTGGCGCTGGTGATTGCTTTTGGCGTTTATCTGTTGATGTTCCGCTCTGGTTGGGGTCGACAGGTTCGTGCGGTGGTACAGAACCGGCCCATGTCTGAAGCTGTCGGTATCGATAGCAGTAAAGTTGATCGCGTCACCTTTGCGCTAGGGTGTGGTATTGCCGGTGTGGCGGGCAGTGCGTTCACCATGATTGGTTCTACCGGTCCCACCTCCGGGCAATTGTATATTGTCGATACCTTCCTGGTCGTAGTGTTTGGCGGTGCGCAAAGTCTGCTTGGCACTATCGCCTCTGCATTCACCATTTCCCAGGCCCAGTCCACGATGGAATTTTTCCTGAGTGGTTCAATGGCTAAAGTGCTCACGCTGCTGGTTGTGGTCGGCATTCTGATGTTGCGTCCGCAAGGTTTGTTTGCACTCAAGGTTCGTCGCTAGGAGATCGCCATGAAATCAACGTCGTTCTTTCAATGGTTAGGATCCCGCGAGGGAATCTACCATCTGCTGTTGGCGCTGCTGCTGGTGGTGGTGTTCCCACTGGCGCTGGATGCCTTTCGTCTTAATATGGTTGGCAAGTATCTAACCTATGCGTTTGCCGCGCTAGGTCTGGTTCTTTGCTGGGGCCGCAGTGGGATTTTGAGTCTTGGGCAGGGGATCTTTTTCGGCCTTGGCGGCTACTGCATGGCGATGTTCTTGAAGTTGGAAGCCTCCAGTCCAGAGAATACCTCCATTCAGTCTACCCCGGGTATTCCTGATTTCATGGACTGGAACCAGCTCACCGCGCTGCCCTGGTTTTGGGAACCCTTCCACAGCTTTTCCTTTACTTTGATTGCGGTGGTTGCCGTGCCGGCGATTCTTGCCCTGATCATTGGCGTAGCCATGTTCAAACGCCGAGTAGGTGGCGTGTATTTTGCCATCATTACCCAGGCTATTGCCGCCATCCTGACGATCCTGATCATTGGTCAGCAGGGTTTCACAGGGGGGGTGAATGGTATTACCGATCTGCGCACCTTGATGGGGTGGGATATCCGTAGTGACGAAGCCAAAACGGCGTTGTACTTCGTGTGTGTAGGCATGTTGTTCCTGTGCCTGATGATTGGTCGCTGGGTCATGCATAGCAAGCTGGGGCGTATTCTGCTTGCCATGCGCGATCAGGAAGATCGGGTACGTTTTTCTGGTTACGACGTTGCTTCTTTCAAGATATTTGTGTTCTGCCTAGCCGCTATGTTTGCCGGTGTGGGTGGGGCCATGTTTACCCTGCAGGTAGGTTTCATGTCGCCAACATTTGTGGGGATTGTACCCTCCATTGAAATGGTGGTGCTGTGTGCCGTGGGCGGCCGGAATTCTCTGCTGGGCGCGGTGTATGGCGCGTTAATTGTGAATGCCGCTAAAACGGGCTTCTCAGAATCCTTCCCTGAACTGTGGCTGTATGCAATGGGTGCTCTATTCATTGGTGTAGTGCTGGCCTTCCCTGATGGCTTGGCTGGGCTTTATAACCGTTATATTCAGCCGCTAGAAAGTAAGTTGCCCTCGCTGCTGCGTCGCCGTCGCGCTGATGCTGAAAATCTGCCTGTGGAGGAAGTGAAATGATGCCGACTAATAATGATTTCATTCTTGCGGTAGAAGGTTTGACTGTTTCTTTCGATGGGTTCAAGGCGGTTAACGATATGTCGCTGTACCTGGAACCACAGGAGATTCGTGTGATTATCGGCCCCAATGGGGCCGGTAAAACCACGGTACTAGATCTGATCTGCGGAAAAACCCGGGCAACGGAAGGATCGATAAAGTTCAAGGGGAAAGAACTGAGCAAAATGAGCGAGCACAAGATTGTGCGTGCTGGTGTTGGTCGAAAATTTCAAACCCCCTCTATTTATGAAGACCTAAGCGTTTTCGAAAATTTAGAAGTGTCATTTCCACGTGGGCGTTCTGTAATGGGGGCCTTGGCATTCAAGCGTGATGCTGAAGTTATCAATGCGGTGGAAGAAGTGGCCAGAACTATCTTTCTCGAAGATCTTCTCGATCAACCCGCCGCCTTGCTTAGTCATGGTCAAAAGCAGTGGTTAGAAATCGGTATGTTGCTTATCCAGAAACCGGATCTATTGATGTTAGATGAACCGGTTGCTGGCATGTCAGTAGCAGAACGAAAAAAAACGGCTGAACTTCTTCGGGTTATTACCAAAAACCATACGGTACTAGTCATCGAACATGACATGCAGTTTGTTGGTGATATTGCTGACCGCGTTACGGTAATGCATCAGGGCAAGGTGCTCTCGGAAGGGTCGCTAGAGAAGGTTAAAGCGGACCCAAAGGTCATCGAAGTTTACCTGGGTCACTGAGTTGAAGGTCGCCGCGAGTTATTCACGGTGCCGACTCTGATAGGGAGTGCTAGTTATGTTGAGAGTATCAAATTACGACGTAGCCTACGGGCAGAGCACCATTATTCGCAATATGAACCTCAAAGTTGAGGAAAACGAAATTGTTGCAGTAGTGGGCCGTAATGGCATGGGTAAAACCACCCTGATGAAATCTCTGATCGGTATGGAAAAAGCCCGCGCTGGCATAACCGAGCTGGACGGAGTGGATCTGTCGGCCATGAAAAGCTGTCAGCGAGTAAAGGCCGGTCTGGGGTTTGTTCCTCAGGGACGTATGATTTTTCCGTCGTTGACTGTGAAAGAGAATATCGAAACCGGCTTGGCCGCGGTGGGGGAAAAGAAAGTCCCCAAAGATTTATACGAACTGTTTCCCGTTCTAGAAGAAATGCAGAGCCGTCGAGGCGGAAACTTATCCGGCGGTCAACAGCAACAGTTGGCAATTGCCCGTGCACTGGCCACACGGCCCAAGGTGTTGTTGCTGGATGAGCCCACTGAGGGGATTCAACCCTCCATCATCAAGGATATGGCCCGTACGTTGAAGCGTATCCGCGATGAGCGCGGGCTATCCATTGTGGTGTCTGAGCAAGTGTTGAGCTTTGTCATGGATGTGGCTGATCGAATTTTAGTCATCGAGAAAGGCGAAATCGTACATGAAGAAAGCGGTGAGAGTATGAATCAGGAAAAAATAGCGGCATATCTTGCGGTGTGATGTGCCTGTTTGCCGATGAGTTTTAAGCAGTAAAGGAGAGAGTAATGCGACACGGCGATATTTCCAGCAGTAACGATACCGTGGGTGTTGCGGTAGTGAATTACAAAATGCCGCGACTGCATAGCAAAGCTGAAGTGCTAGATAATGCCCGTAACATTGCGGAAATGATTAAGGGCATGAAAAAGGGACTGCCGGGGATGGATTTGGTGGTTTTTCCGGAATACAGCACTATGGGCATTATGTATGACCCGGATGAAATGATGGCCACAGCGGCTACCATTCCCGGTGATGAGACCGCTATTTTCTCCGCTGCCTGTCGTGAAGCTAATACCTGGGGTGTGTTTTCGCTGACGGGCGAACAACATGAAGAGCACCCTGCGAAAGCCCCTTATAACACGCTGGTGTTAATCAATAATGAAGGGGAAATTGTTCAGAAATACCGTAAGTGTATTCCGTGGTGTCCTATTGAGGGTTGGTATCCTGGTGATACGACCTATGTAACGGAAGGTCCCAAGGGAATAAAGATCAGCCTCATCATTTGTGATGACGGTAACTACCCGGAAATCTGGCGTGATTGTGCCATGAAAGGTGCTGAGTTGATTGTTCGTTGCCAGGGCTATATGTATCCGGCGAAGGAGCAGCAGGTGATGATGGCCAAGTCCATGGCCTGGGCGAATAACTGCTATGTGGCTGTAGCTAACGCCAGTGGTTTTGATGGCGTGTATTCGTATTTTGGGCACTCGGCACTCATCGGGTTTGATGGTCGTACTCTGGGTGAATGTGGTGAAGAGGATATGGGTATTCAGTATGCCCAGTTATCCGTCAGTCAAATCCGTGATGCTCGTGCTAATGATCAGTCTCAAAATCATCTGTTTAAGTTGCTGCACCGTGGTTATACCGGCATGCATGCTTCTGGTGATGGAGACAAGGGTATTGCGGACTGTCCTTTTGACTTTTATCGCACCTGGGTAATGGATGCTCAAAAGGCGCAGGAGAACGTAGAAGCCATGACACGTAGCACAATAGGGGTGGCAGAGTGTCCGGTGGGTGAATTGCCTGTGGATGGTAAAGAGAGAACGGCGGGTGAGTGATGCCCTTCATCAATGAGCAGTTAGCAGCGAATCATGAGATAGCGGATCGAAAGCGAGATGCTGACCATTCTGGGAGAATGTCCCGATTTACCTTTGATCCGGGCACGGTAATGGCAACATTACGTAAACGGATTGTTGGCCAGCCTCATGTGCTAGATCGTATCGACAATATGCTGCGAGTCCTCAAGGCGGATATAGCCCCGGATGACCGACCTCTGGCGGTGCAACTGTTTGTAGGCCCCACCGGGGTCGGTAAGACTGAAACGGTGCGTTTGCTGGCGGAGGCTATTCACGGTAGCGCTGATGCTGTGTGCCGGATAGATATGAGCACTTTGGCCCAGGAGCATTATGCCGCTTCATTAACTGGAGCGCCGCCAGGGTATGTGGGTAGCAAAGAAGGCCAAACTCTATTTGATGTAGAGGCTATTCAGGGCAGCTTTAGCAAACCCGGTATTGTGTTGTTTGATGAACTGGAAAAAGCCAGCCCTGAAGTGGTCAGAGCATTGCTCAATGTGCTGGATCGAGGTCGACTCAGACTGAGCGCCGGCAACCGTGAAATCAACTTCCGCAATAGCCTAATTTTCATGACCAGTAACGCCGGGGCATCACAAGTGTCGGCCTTGAGAGGGCGGCAACAGAAACGCTGGTGGTACTGGAAGAATTCGAGCCGCCAGATAGAAGCGGTGGTGGATCAGGCATTGCAGCAACATTTTGACCCGGAATTTCTTAATCGTATTGATAGCATCATTACGTTTAATGCTCTGGATCAGGATATTAGTGAGCAATTGTTGGATATCGAGTTGGAAAAGCTCAATCGACGGTTACTAAGACGTAAAGTGCTGCTGAGCTTAGGTGATGGGACACGGCGTTATCTATGCAACACCATGGATGCCCGTTATGGGGCCAGGGAAATGGCGCGCCGGGTTCGCAATGAGCTTTCTCCGCCGCTGGCCAGAGTGATGTTGGATTACCCTCAAGCGGATACCTTCGAGGCACAGATGCAAGCAGGAAAGCTCATCGTTATTCCTGTTTGATTGAGTCTCGAGAGATTAACTAAACCGTCAGCCTGCTGGCGGTTTTACCGCTATCGGTGAGGTGCCGCTTGCCGTACGGACAGCCTTGGTGACGGCCCTTCTTTACTTAATAGCCTACTTGGCTATTAGGTAAGAGCGTATCTTTAGGCGACGAAACAGTACGGGGTAGGTTATTTGATATGCGGTGTTACATTGTAACGCTTCGTGTTCGTTAGCGCAGTCATCGAGTAGGTAGTTGATAGGCATCATCAAGGAATAGAGAAATGCCGGCTACAAGTCGCGTCAATGCTTGAGACGAGGCGCTTTTAAACCCGAATGTTAACCAAAGGCTTGAATGCGGCAATTTGGACTTAGGGTGAGGTGCCTTGACCGTCGACAGCCCTGGGGTCGGCCAGTTTAAGGTAGCCTGAGCCGTTCAGATTCATCTGGGTTGCGCAGCTGTCCCTATTTCGCTAAATCGGATCCGGGCTACCGCGCTGTCGCCTTCCCGAGTAGGTCCTTTTTTGTGCTCAAGAGTAGCCACGTTTAAGAGGCTATTGTTGGTTAGGAGCCCCAGTACACGGGGGTTGTCTACCGCTGGCGTGTCCGTCATTAGCCCGACCGAGGGCCAGAAACGTACCTTTACACCCAAACTTCTCACCTTTCATGAAAAAAAGTGTTGACGGCCCCGG